>NZ_JAASHD010000036.1:0-38315 GCF_019734375.1 Clostridium sp. K04 | reverse complement strand
CTAGGCTTATAGAGTCTGGGATTTATTTTTTTTTTTGCAAAAGGGGCCTCGCACTAATTATTTAGTGCGACAGCCCCAAACTTATTATAAAGATGTTAAATACATAAATATTACAATAGTAATTATAGCAAGAACTAAATCTATAATAGTTAGTTTATATTCTTTTTTTATAAGTGATATAATTATGCAAATAGCACTAACTAAAAGATTAAGAGCAGCTAACATAATATTAGTGAATAATCCAGCTAAAAAAATTGATTCTAATAAGTATAATGCTGTAGTAATAAATAAAATAATTTGTGTAATTTTAATTATTGGACTTTTTTCTTTAAAGTTTTTAAACATAGTATTTCTCCTTAAGTTTTCATCTTATAGTTTTAATATATTTTATATATTCTATCAGATTTTGTTTGAATAGCAAAGTAAAAGTGTAGGGAGAGAAATATAATAGGGAGGTTAAATATGTATTATTCAACACGTTATTCATCACCATTAGGAGCAATAACAATAGCTAGTGATGGAGAAAATTTAATTGGATTATGGCTAGAAGGGCAAAAGTATTTTGGTAGTACTGTATCGGAAAATCTCATTGAAAATAATGATTTAAATATATTTATAGTAACAAAGAAATGGTTAGATAGATATTTTGCAGGAGAAAAACCGAAGATTAGTGAATTACAGTTAGCTCCAAATGGAGGAGAGTTTCGCAAGTTGGTTTGGGATATTTTATGTGAGATTCCCTACGGAGAAACTATTACTTATGGTGAAATAGCAAAAAAAGTAGCATTTAAAATGAATAAAAAAAGTATGTCAAGTCAAGCAGTTGGTGGTGCTGTAGGACATAATCCAATATCTATTATTATTCCGTGTCATAGAGTCATGGGTACAAATGGGAATCTTACTGGATATGCTGGAGGTATTGATAAAAAAATAAAGTTACTTGAGCATGAGGGTGTAGACATTTCTAAACTTTTTGTACCAGCAAAGAGAAAAGGTAATTAGAATTATATTGTAGAGAATTACCTATATATTTAAAGTATAAAGTTAAAGCCTTGATATAGTAAAAATATCAAGGCTTTTAACTTTGTTAGATATATAATTGGTGCCGGCAGAGGGAATCGAACCCTCACGGTAAAACCGCATGATTTTGAGTCATGTGCGTCTGCCAGTTCCGCCATGCCGACCTAATTAATATATACATAATATTACCATGGAGAAGTGAAAATGTCAATATATTTTGATTGAAAAAAGTGGAAAACGGTTTTGACATAAGAAGATTTAATAAATGAATAATTTAATAGTATTTGGAACGTGTTGTAGTATTTTATCATATATTGCTTATATGATGATAAAAATACGAATAATGAAAGGGATACAAAGGCATGGAATGGTTTATGGGATTAAGTCCAGTTATACAAGGTTTAGTTGCTACGATATTTACATGGGCGATAACAGCGCTTGGGGCATGTTTAGTATTTTTCTTTAAGACTGTTGATAAAAAAATATTAAATTGTATGCTTGGATTTGGGGCAGGCGTTATGGTAGCAGCAAGTTTTTGGTCATTATTAAATCCAGCGATAGAACTGTGCTCTGAACTTGGATATAGTCAGATTATATTACCATCAATTGGATTTTTTGCTGGCGGTATTTTTATAATACTTGCTGATAAAATGATGGATAAATATTCTTATGGAGTAATAACTGAAAGTGATGAAATAGCAAGAGACTCAATAGTGAAAAAGTATAAGAAGAGTATTTTATTAGTAGTTGCAGTAACTCTTCATAACATACCAGAAGGATTAGCAGTTGGAGTAGCTTTTGGTGGAGTAGCAGCAGGGATACCATCAGCAACAATAGGAGCAGCTATAAGTTTAGCTTTAGGTATAGGACTTCAAAATTTTCCCGAGGGAGCAGCAGTATCTTTACCTTTAAGGAGAGAAGGGTTATCTAGAACAAAAAGCTTCTTTTATGGACAAGCATCAGGGATAGTTGAACCAATAGCAGGGTTCTTAGGGGCTATGGCAGCTGTTGGTGTTAGAAGCATGTTGCCATTTTTCTTAGCTTTTTCAGCCGGAGCTATGGTTTCAGTTGTAGGTTCCGAATTATTGCCAGAAGCATCTATTGAAAATAAAGCGTTAACAACTATAGGTTTGATATTAGGATTTATAACTATGATGATATTAGATGTAGCATTAGGATAAGAAAAAATAAACAAATAGTAAAAGGATGACACTAAAGTGTATCATCCTAAGTACATAACGTGGATAGAAAATTTGTTTCGAGAGTTAAAATTTTATAGGAAAATTATTTAGCTACTTTATATTAAAAAAGGCTTTTCTTCCTCTATATTCAGCAACATCACCCAATTCTTCAGAAATTCTAATAAGCTGATTGTATTTTGCAACTCTTTCAGATCTTGCAGGTGCACCAGTCTTAATTTGGCCAGCATTTACAGCTACAACTAAATCTGCTATAGTAGTATCTTCAGTTTCACCTGATCTATGAGAGATAACAGCAGTATATCCAGCTCTGTTAGCCATTTCGATTGCATTTAATGTTTCAGTTAAAGTACCAATTTGGTTTAACTTAATTAATATTGAGTTACCAACCCCTCTTTGAATACCATCTTCTAATCTTGAAGTATTAGTAACAAATAGATCATCTCCAACTAATTGAACTTTATCGCCAAGTCTATCAGTAAGTAATTTCCAACCTTCCCAATCTTCTTCGGCCATACCATCTTCAATTGAGATTATAGGATATTTATTAACCCATTCTTCTAAGAAGTCAACCATTTCAGAAGCTGTTAGTGTTTTTCCTTCATGTTCTAAAACATATTTACCGTCTTTGTAGTATTCAGAAGAGGCAGCGTCTATGGCTATAAACATTTCCTTACCAGGTTCATATCCAGCTTTAGTTATAGCTTCTAATATAACTTCAATAGCTTCTTCATTAGATTTTAAGTTTGGAGCAAATCCACCTTCATCGCCAACACCTGTTGAGTAGTTTTTATCATTTAAAGTTTTCTTTAATGAATGATAAACTTCAGCACAAGCTTGGATAGCTTTATCAAAAGAATCAAAGCCTACAGGCATAACCATAAATTCTTGTAAATCAACAGAGTTGTCAGCATGAGAGCCACCATTGATTATATTCATCATTGGTACAGGTAAAACTTTTGCATTTACACCACCAACATATTGGTATAAAGGAAGTCCTAAGAAATTAGAAGCGGCTTGAGCTACAGCTAAAGAAACTCCTAAAATAGCATTAGCACCTAAATTACCTTTGTTATGTGTTCCATCTAATTCAATTAATTTTTTGTCTATTGCTGTTTGATCAAAAACATTAAATCCAATAAGTTCTTTTGCTATTACTTCATTTACATTTTTAACAGCAGTTTGAACACCTTTACCCATAAAGCAATCTTTATTACCATCTCTTAATTCAACTGCTTCATATATACCAGTAGAAGCTCCAGATGGTACGGCTGCTCTTCCTACAGTTCCATCTTCTAAAATAACTTCTACTTCTACAGTAGGGAAGCATCTTGAATCAAGAATTTGTCTTGCAACAACATTAATTATCTCTACAACATTTTTCATTCGAAAAACCTCCTTTAAATATGGAAATAAGTGTACTCATATAATGAAGTCATTTTATATAAAATTTATTTTATTTATTCATTTAACAAATAATTTAGATTAAATAGATAAATCAAGAATTTACAACAAATGAAAATCATTATCAATACCTTTGTTTTTTAGTATATCAAAATAGATAAATACATATCAATATAAATGAGAATAATTATCAATTTCATTTTTAAAAGGTTTTTAAAAGTCAATATTTTCAAAAAATAATAATAAAAATTAGTAATATGATAAAAAAAATCTAATTTTAATATTGTTACAGATTGATTCATCTGTTATTATATAGAAGTAGGATAGATTTATGCCCCTGTGGGATAAATCTTGACCCAGTTAGGTACGGTCTAGATATTTACATATATTTAAGACAAGCTATAACTAATATTAATTAGGGAGGAATAAATATAATGATGTATTCAAAAGAAGTTGAAGAAATGTGCGTTGTTGCTAAAGGCGCTAATCATGCATGTGCTCCAATTCCAGTTGAAGGAAAATGGGTACAAGCTACACAAATATCAGATATTTCAGGGTTAACTCACGGAATAGGTTGGTGTGCACCTCAACAAGGAGCTTGTAAATTAACTTTAAACGTTAAAGGTGGAGTTATCCAAGAAGCATTAGTTGAAACAGTTGGATGTTCAGGAATGACTCACTCAGCTGCTATGGCTTCAGAAATATTACCAGGAAGAACTATATTAGAAGCTT
Organism: Clostridium sp. K04; assembly: GCF_019734375.1. NCBI lineage: Bacteria > Bacillati > Bacillota > Clostridia > Eubacteriales > Clostridiaceae > Clostridium > Clostridium sp. K04. Next base: position 33,960 of record NZ_JAASHD010000036.1, on the reverse strand, counting down.
TAAACACAGATTTAGTTTGTGATGCTATAAATACAGCAATGAGAGAATTATTCTTACAAATCGTATACGGAAGATCTCAAACTGCTTTCTCTGAAGGTGGATTACCAATCGGAGCTGGTTTAGAAGACTTAGGTAAGGGATTAAGATCTCAAGTAGGTACAACTTACGGAACTTTAGAAAAAGGTCCAAGATACTTAGAAATGGCTGAAGGATACATTACTAAAATCGCATTAGATGAAGATAATGAAATCATCGGTTATAAGTTCGTTCACCTAGGAAAAATGATGGAAATGATCGGTAAGGGAATGGATGCTAATGAAGCATTAGAAAAGGCTGCAGGTCAATACGGAAGAGTTGCTGACGCTGTTAAATTAATCGATCCAAGACACGAATAATTTGTAAGGAGGAATTTTGACATGGCATTATTTGAAAGTTATGAAAGAAGAATAGGACAAATCACTCCAGTTTTAGAAAAATATGGAATGAAAACATTAGAAGATGCTAAAGCTGTATGTGATGAGTATGGAATAGATCCATATAAAATCGTTAAAGAAACTCAACCAATCGCATTCGAAAATGCTGCTTGGGCATACGTTTTAGGTGCTGCAATCGCTATAAAGAAGGGTTGCACAAAGGCTGCTGACGCTGCTGAAGCTATCGGAGAAGGGTTACAAGCTTTCTGTATCCCAGGTTCAGTTGCTGACGATAGAAAAGTTGGTTTAGGACACGGAAACTTAGGGGCTATGCTTTTAAGAGAAGAAACTAAATGTTTCGCATTCTTAGCAGGACACGAATCTTTCGCTGCTGCTGAAGGTGCTATCAAAATAGCTGAAAAAGCTAACAAAGTAAGAAAAGAACCATTAAGAGTTATCTTAAACGGTCTTGGAAAAGATGCTGCTAAGATAATTTCAAGAATCAATGGATTCACTTATGTTGAAACTAAATTTGACTTCTTCACTGGTAAATTAGAAGTTGTTAATTCAAAAGCTTACTCTAACGGACCAAGAGCTAAGGTTAACTGCTACGGTTCAAACGACGTTAGAGAAGGTGTTGCTATAATGCATCACGAAGGAGTTGACGTATCAATCACTGGTAACTCAACTAACCCTACAAGATTCCAACACCCAGTTGCTGGAACATACAAGAAAGAATGTATCGAATTAGGTAAGAAGTACTTCTCAGTTGCATCAGGTGGTGGTACTGGTAGAACTCTTCACCCAGATAACATGGCAGCTGGTCCAGCTTCTTATGGTATGACTGATACAATGGGAAGAATGCACTCAGATGCTCAATTCGCTGGTTCTTCATCAGTTCCTGCTCACGTAGAAATGATGGGATTAATCGGTGCTGGTAACAACCCAATGGTTGGTATGACAGTTGCAGTTGCTGTTGCTGTTGAAGAGCACGCTAAATAAGAAATTCTTTAAATAGAATTATCTTGGTTAGTATGACTAATTTTAAATAAAATCACACGTTGTTTAGATTTATCTAAATAGCGTGTGTTTTTTTATTATTTATAAAATAGAATAATTTTATATGATATAATATTTATTATTTTATACAAGAAAGGGTAAATAAATGAATATACAAATATTTGGAACAAAAAAATGTAATGATACTAAGAAAGCGGAAAGATTTTTTAAAGAAAGAAGAATTCCATATCAATTTATAGATTTGAAAGAAAAGGCTTTAAGTAAAGGTGAGCTTCAAAGTGTTAAAAAAGCAGTAGGACTTGAAAATTTAATAAATAAAAATTCAAAAGACTATAAAAAATTAAATATGGATAAAATAAGAGGAGCAGAAACAAGAGAGGATATGCTATTAAAAAATCCAACACTGTATGTAACTCCTATAGTTAGGAATGGTAAGGAAGCAACTGTAGGAAATGCTCCAGAAACATGGAAAGAGTGGGAAAAGGCAAAATAGTTGGTATATTATAACAGTGATAACAAATCTACCAACTTATCATACAAAAAGGAAAAGATAGATTTACCTTTACACAAATCTATCTTTTCCTTTTTATAATTATTAACTCAAAATTATTAACTAATTAAATGCTTTATAAATAGCATTAATTCCTTTTTCAAAGTCCTCATTTTCAATTCCAACTAGAACATTGATTTCACTTGAGCCTTGATCTATCATTCTAATATTAACATCAGCTTCAGCAAGTGCAGTAAATATTTTAGAAGCGACTCCCTTAGTATAAGCCATGCCTGTACCAACAGTAGCTATTAATGCCATGTTAGGATAAACAACTACAGAATCGGGATTACATGCCCTTTTGATTTCTTCAACAATAATTTCAGTTTTATTCTTTAAGTTAGAATCAGAAATTACTACACTTACAGTATCTATTCCAGAAGGCATATTTTCGAAAGAAACTCCATTTTGTTCTAAGATAGTAAGGATTTTTCTGCAGAATCCTAACTCACTATTCATCATAGATTTTTCAATAGATAAAACTGTAAAGTTTTGCTTTCCAGCAACTCCAGTAATAGTGTTTTCATGCTTAGTTTCATTACTAACGATTAATGTACCTTCATTTTCAGGTTCGTTAGTATTTCTTATATTAATTGGAATACCAGAAGTTCTTACAGGAAATACAGCTTCCTCATGAAGAACAGAGGCTCCCATGTATGATAATTCTCTAAGTTCGCCATATGTAATGGTCTTAATTTTTTTAGGATTATTAACTATTCTAGGATCAGCCATTAAAAATCCAGAAACATCTGTCCAATTTTCATAAAGTTTAGCATTAATGCTAGCAGCAACTAATGCACCAGTTACATCAGATCCACCTCTTGAGAAAGTAACTATATCACCATGTTCATCTGAACCATAAAATCCAGGAATAACAGCTCTTTCATGGATTGAAAGCTTATCTTTAAGTAAAGAATAAGTTTCTTCCATATTTAATGAACCATATTTATTAAATTTGATAACATCCTTAGCATCTATAAAATCAATTCCTAAATAATTAGCAAGGATTAAACCATTTAAATACTCACCTCTACTTGCAGCATAGTCTACAGAAGCCCCATTTTCTATATCCTTTTTTATAATTTCTAGGTGAGAATTTAAATCAAAATTTAAATCTAATTCGTTGACAATTGAATGGTATCTTTCAGAAATTAATTTAAATACATCATCTAAGGATATGCCTGAATTAACATGAGCATGGCATAGATAAAGTAAATCAGTTACCTTAAAATCTTTAGAAAATCTTTTTCCAGGTGCTGAAGGAACCACATATTTTCTTTCTGAATTACCTTCAATTATGTTTTTTACCTTTTTAAAATGGATAGAATCCGCTAAGGAACTTCCACCAAATTTTGTTACTATAGTATTCATTGTTTTGCCCCCTTATATTAACAAAGTTAAAAATTAACCTTAATAATTATCTTAACAAAAAATGACAAAAAGCTCAACTAGAATAATGGGAATAAGTAAAAATATTTCCTATAAAATAACATATAAATTGTTGTTAAAATGACACAAATTCATAGTATAATAAAGAAGTAGACTTAAAATTTAGTATAAAAATTAAGAAAAGGTGTATTGAAAGATATTGCTTTTAATGCAGTAACTTAAATACATTCAAAGTTTATGGGGAGAGGGAAATAAATGGACAAGTTTCTGGTTGACAGAATTCAAATTACAGTTGATAATTACAGATTAGCTAAGGAAGAACTAAGAAATGATGGAGACATAATAAATCATTTTGCATCTTTAGTTTTTTCACATTATGAAAAAGAAATACTAGTAGAGAGAGTTAAAGAAATAAGAAAAGATATAAAATTAAATACGCCAAGAATATCACCTTTTAGAGGGGATACTTTAAATATACTTTCATTATTAATAGCTACAGTTGATAATGAAAAACAAGAACAGCTTATTCAAGATATGTATGATACAATGGAAATTTTAGAGGAAGAAGGATTCCTTTCAGGATCATACTTAGCTTTAACAGCATTTACTATTAGTAAATACGCACAGTTAAAGGATAAAAGGTATATAATATCAAAAATTAAAGAGTTATTTATTATATTAAAAGAAAAATATTCTAATATAACTAGTGAAGATGATTATTTACTTTGTACATTATGGGTTATAAATGATATTCAAGCAGATACTGTTGATGATTTCATTGAAAATATATTTAATCATATTTCAGATTCAAATATTAGATCTAAAAATGGAATACAAGGATTAGCAAATGCAATTATATTAAATGGATCATCAGGTGAGATGTATAGAAGTATGGAATTTATACTTCAGCTTCAAAAAAGAAATATTAAAATAGCAAATCAATTTTTACCATTAATAGGAGTTTTATCGAATTATAATCCAAGACGAAATGTAGATATTGTTGAAGGGGTTATAGAATATTTATGTGATGAAGAGGGAGAATATGAATATTATATAGATAAAGGATTTAGAACTATTATTGCTATAGTTATCGTATCTTTTTGTTCAATGTCAAGTAAAAGAAGATATATTGATGAACTTTTAGCTCAAGGGATACTTTCATTTATTAATAGTAAGAATAAAGGAATTTTTGAAGAAGTGCTATACTAGGAGAAAAATGGATAAAATAATTTTACATGTAGATATGGATGCCTTTTTTGCAGCTGTTGAACAAGCGGATAATCCAAAGTTAAAAGGTAAGCCAGTAATAGTTGGTGGTGTAAGTGAAAGAGGAGTTGTTTCAACTTGTTCTTACGAAGCAAGAAAATATGGAGTTAGATCAGCAATGCCAATTTTCATTGCTCAAAAGTTATGTCCTAATGGGATATACCTTAAAGTAAGATATTATAGATATAAAGAAATATCAAATAAAATATTTAATATATTTAAAGAAATTACGCCACTTGTTGAACCACTTTCAATTGATGAAGCATTTTTAGATTTAAGTGAAAGTAAATTTGATGATGGATTAGAAGCAGCAAAATATATTAAAAGAAGAGTTTTTCAAGAAGTAGGATTAACTTTATCAATAGGAATATCATATAACAAATTTTTAGCAAAGTTAGCTTCTGATTGGAATAAACCAAATGGAATAAAGATTATTACAAAAGAGATGATACCAGATATTTTAAGGCCATTACCTGTGTCTAAAATTTATGGTTTAGGAGAAAAGTCAGTAAAAAAATTAAATAATATGGGAATGTTTAAAGTAGATGATTTATACGAATTACCAAAAGAATTTTTTATTGAGTATTTTGGAAAATATGGAATTGATATATATGAAAGAATAAGAGGAATTGATAATAGAGAAGTTAAAGTAAATCGTGATAGAAAATCATATGGCAGAGAAAATACATTAAAATTTGACACAGAAGATAAAGAGGATATTTTATATTATGTAAAAGCATTTTGTTTAGAATTAAGTGAAGAATTGAAAAGAAGAAATGTATTTATTAAGACTATAACAGTTAAATATAAAACAAGTAATTTCGAAAGTCATACGAGAAGCAGAAGTCTAATTTATTATACAAATGATTTAAATACTATATATAACGTAGCACAAGAAATAGTAAATGATGAAGTTTTTGAAGATGGGATTAGATTAATTGGAGTAACAGTATCTGGAGTAAAGGAAGAAACTGTTGAACAATTAAAGTTATTTTAAAATTAATGTATACTATTTGATTAAAAAATTTTAAATAATATATACGATTTTAGAAAAAACTTTCCAATCTGTAGTACATCAATTATAATAGATAGGGGCTACTTAAGAAAAATTTCAAATAAATGGAGGTATTATAATGGATAAGGCACAAATAGCTAGAATGATTGACCACACAATATTAAAAGCGGAAGCAACTGAAAAGGAAGTTTTAAAACTTTGTAAAGAGGCAGTTGAGTATAATTTTGCTTCAGTTTGTATAAATCCATCAATGGTTCCTGTTGCAGCAACTGCTTTAGAAGGAACTGACGTTGAAGTTTGTACTGTAATAGGTTTTCCTTTAGGGGCAACTACTACAGAAGTTAAAGCCTTTGAAACAAAAGATGTTATTGAAAAAGGTGCTACAGAAGTAGATATGGTTATAAACGTAGGAAAATTAAAGGAAAGAGATTTAGAATACGTTAAAAATGATATTAAGGCAGTTGTTGAAGCTGCTAAAGGAAAGGCACTTACTAAGGTAATAATAGAAACTTGCCTTTTAACTGATGAGGAAAAGGTTATTGCTTGTCAATTATCAAAAGAAGCTGGAGCTGATTTTGTTAAGACATCTACTGGATTCTCAACAGGGGGAGCAACAGCAGCAGATATTAAGCTTATGAGAGAAACTGTTGGCCCTGATATGGGTGTTAAAGCATCAGGTGGAGTTAGAAGCAGAGAAGATGCTTTAGCAATGATTGAAAATGGTGCTACAAGAATAGGGGCATCAGCTTCAATTGCTATATGTGAAGGAACAAAATCAAATTCAAATTATTAATATAAAATTAATAAAAAGGAAGCATATATTTGCTTCCTTTTTATTATATTTAAAAATATATCAAAAAAATTAAATTTTATTGCTTAAATTAATTATATAAGAATATTAATATAATATATATCATTCTAAGGAAGGCAAAACTATTTAAATTAATAGTTTATGACCTTAGTGGGAGGGTTATGAAAAGAGAGTTAGCTCCATCAGAAATAAAATTCAATATACCATTAACAGAAAGCAAACTTGAAGAAAATACAAAAGGCATTAAAGAGTTTGATGAAGCGTATAAAAAAATAGAAAGGGCAATCACTATAGATAAAGAGGGATACAATCTTTATTTAATAGATACCTTTTCAAAAGATAAATTAAAGGATTTAACGTCTTTTATTGAAAATACGTATAAGGATTTAGAAGCACCTAGAGATATATGTTATGTTACATTAGAAGATGTAAATAAGCCAGAAGCAATATTTGTTGCAAATGGTAAAGGGAATAAATTAAAGGAAACAGTTGATGAAATTAAAAATTCTTATTTAGAAGTTGTAGATGACTTTTATGGTGATTCTAGCAATGATGAAAAGGATTATTTAGTTGAAGATATACAAAATAGAAGAAATAATTATTTAGATGAATTAACTAAAATGGCAAAGGCAGAAGGTTTTGAAGTAAAAGCAACAACTAAAGGATTTGCATTTATACCACTAAGTGGTGATGAAGCCATGAGTGAAAAGGAATATGATAATTTAGAAACAGAAAATAAAAATGTTATAGTTACTAAAGCAGGTACATTAAAAAGAAAGGCAGAGACTATTTTAGAAGAACTTAAGGATATTGAAGTAAAATCTATTAAAAAATTAAAAAAGATATATTCTAAGTTTTTATCTACTCAAATGGAAGAAGAAAAGGATGAAGCTCTTTTAGAATTTATAACTGATGATGATTCATATGAATATCTAGAAAGACTATTTACATGTATTGAAGAAGATTTAATTGATTGTTATACAATGAGTATAGAAGATGATGAAAATGAAATATATGAAATTTTGAATAAATATGATGTAAGAGTTATTGTAGATAATACTAATAACACTTCACCACCAGTTATTTATGAAGAAGACCCTAATTTAAATAATTTAATTGGATTAATAGAGTATGAAAATCATAATGGAATGTATACAACAAATATTTCATTGATTAGTGCAGGATCTATATTAAAGGCAAATGGTGGATGTCTTATTATAAGGTTAAATTCATTAGCTGTTAATAACTTAAGTTATTATTATTTAAAGAAAATACTAATTTCAAATAAGGTTTCTTTTGATACAAATAAGAGTTATTTAGATTTTATTAATATTAATGGATTAAAGCCACAATCAATTCCAGTTAAAGTAAAAGTAATTTTAATTGGTGATTATGAAACTTACGATCTTTTGTACAATTCAGATGAAGACTTTAAAAAGTTATTTCCTTTAAGAGCTGAATTTTCTCCAGTAGTTAAAGTTAATGAAGATTCAATTGCTGGAATAAAAAAAATAATAGATAAAAAGATTAGAAAGAATGAGTTGTTTAATATTAGTGATGAAGGTATGAACGAACTTTTGAAGTATCTATGTAGGAAGAGTAGTAGCAGAAAGAGAATTCTTGCAGAAGAAGATGATATTGATAAATTATTGGTTTTATCAAATAATAACGCTAGAGAAGAAAAGAGAATGGAAATATTAAAAGATGATATACTTGCAGTTGCTTATGAACAGGAATTAATCGAAGAAGAATTTATGAGTATGTATGAAGATGATAAAATTGTTATAGAAGTTAAGGGACGAAAAGTTGGTGCTATTAATGGATTAGCAGTTTTAGATAATGGATATTGTACATTTGGGAAGCCAATGAGAATTACTTGTGTTGCTTATAAAGGTATGGGAAGGATATTCGATATACAAAAAGAAAGTAATTTAAGTGGTAAGATTCATGAGAAATCAATAAGCATATTAAAAGGATTATTGACAAATCTTTTAAATCCTTATGAAAATATCCCTGTAGATTTTCATTTGAGTTTTGAACAAACTTATGGAATGGTAGAGGGAGATAGTGCATCTGTTGCAGAGATTATTTGTATATTATCAGCTTTAAGTAAAAAAGGAATCAAACAAAATATTGCTGTTACAGGATCAATTAATCAATTTGGTGATGTTCAACCTATTGGCGGAGTAAATGAAAAAATTGAAGGATTTTTTAAAGTTTGCAGTGTTTTAGACACCTTTGAAGGTAAGGGGGTATTGATTCCAGAAGCTAATAAAGACGAATTAATATTAAAAGCAGAGGTAGAAGAGGCAATTATTAATGGTAAGTTCCATATTTACACTATGAATAATTTAAATGATGCAATAGAAACGCTTCTTTTATCTGATAGTGAAGGTATTGATGATTTTTATGTTAATTTACAAACAGAAATTGATAAATATAAGGATAAGGAAAAGGAAGATATCAAGTAGTGTAATAATAAAGTCGGCTTATGCCGACTTTATTATTTAGTAGGAATATTAACTTGAAGATATAACTTTTAAATAGTGATATCCATAAAAAGGTAAAAAGTCATTGACTACAAAACAAATATTATGTTAAAATTATGGAAAAAGAAGGAAAAGATAGGAGGTATAAGCTCTAAATATTTATCTTTAGAGTTAATTTTTATGTTTTTGAAATTTAATAAAATTAATGATAAATTAGTAGTTACACTTGTTGGTGAATTAGATCATCATAGTGCTGAAGAAGTTAGAGTTAAGATAGATGATAGAATAGAAAGAGACAATATAAAAAAGGTTATTATGGATTTTAAAGAAGTTACCTTTATGGATAGTTCAGGAATTGGTGTTGTTATAGGAAGACTTAAGAAGGTACAAAATAGGGATGGAAAAGTATGTATAACCAATGTAAATAAAAGGGTTGATAAGGTATTTACACTTTCAGGACTTTATAAAATAATAACTGTTTATAATAATGTAGATGAAGCACTTGAGAGTATTTAATGGAGGGATTAAAAATATGGAAGAAAATAGAGTATGTATAGAATTTGAAAGTAGGTCTCAAAATGAAGGTTTTGCCAGAGTTGCTGTATCAGCTTTTGTTTCTCAATTAGATCCAACTATAGAAGAAATAGCAGATGTTAAGACTGCAGTATCAGAGGCTGTAACTAATTCTATTATTCATGGTTATGAAAATGATAAAAAGGGTATAATTAAAATAGAATCTACAATTTGTGGAAAAGAAGTAACAATTACAGTAAAAGATTATGGAAAAGGAATAGATAATATTGATCAGGCAAGGGAACCCCTTTATACTTCAAGACCAGACCTTGAAAGATCAGGAATGGGATTTACAGTAATGGAAAGTTTTATGGATACTTTAGAGGTTGAAAGTGAAAGGGGAAAAGGAACTAAAATTACAATGACAAAAAAATTTAGTTAACATGTTAGGGGAGATTTATGGAAAAGGGTGAAGTAAAAAAAGAAAGAGTAAGCTATGAGGAAAATTCACAGCTATTACCTTTGGCTAAAGCAGGTGATACAAATGCCATGAACAAGCTCATAGAAGCTAATTTGCCTTTAGTAACTTCTATAAGTAAAAAATTTATGAATAGAGGATATGAATATGAGGATATTTATCAAATTGGATGCATGGGACTTGTTAAGGCTATAAAAAACTTTGATGATAAATATAATGTTAAATTTTCAACTTATGCTGTTCCTATGATAATTGGTGAAATAAAGAGATTTATTAGAGATGATGGAATAATAAAAGTTAGTAGAAATGTAAAAAGTTTAGCTAAAAAACTTCATTTTGATAAAGAAGCTTTAACTAAAAAATTAAATAGGGATCCGACAATTGAGGAATTAGCTGAATTCTCTAAAATGAATAAGGAAGAAATACTATTTGCATTAGAATCTTCTGCAAGTATGCAATATCTTTATGAAGTAATTCATCAAGATGATGGTTCTCCGGTGCTGTTAATTGATAAGCTAAGTGAAAATGCAGTTGAAGATAAAAATATTACTGAAAAAATTGCTTTAAAAGAAGCTTTAAGAAATTTAGATACAAAATCAAGACAAATAATAGTACTTAGATATTTTAAGGATAAGACACAAATACAGGTAGCAAAAATGTTAGGTATAAGTCAGGTACAAGTTTCGAGAATTGAAAAGAAAGTACTTCAAGAAATGAGAAAACAATTAGATGAAGGATGAACAAATGAAAAAGAATAATACAAAAGTAATTAAAATATAAAATAATCTATATTAAATAAATTATTATTTAATATAGATTATTTTTTTTGTAATTTAATTTTGCTTTGGAGGAATACTATACATATTCAATAAAATATACAAGGAGATATTCTTATGAGTAAAAGAGCACAAAAAGAAGAAAAAATATTACAAGAATTTCAAACAATTTCTAAGGAGATGGCTCCTAAACCAAAGTATTTTAAAAATATTATTTTGGCATTTATTGTTGGTGGTATTATTTGTACCATAGGACAATTTATTTTAAATATGCTATTGAAATTTGGAGTAGAAGAAGAGGCTGCAAAGCAATGGCTACCAATAATAATGATATTTATAGGAGCATTGTTAACTGGATTTGGAGTATATGATAAAATTGCATCTTTTGCAGGAGCCGGAACAGTAGTGCCAATTACAGGGTTCTCAAATGCAGTAGTTTCTCCAGCAATAGAATTTAAGAAAGAAGGATTTGTTTTTGGAGTTGCAGCAAAGATGTTTACAATTGCAGGTCCAGTTCTTGTCTATGGTATAGGAACATCAGTAATTATTGGACTTGTTTATTATGTTCTTGGTTTATTAGGAATTGTTCAATAAGGAGGTATGTAAAATTATGGCTGTTAAAGATAAAAAGGTTGGAAAGCAAACAATAAAATTAGAAAATCCACCTAAAATTATTTCAACTTATTCCATAGTAGGTCCGAAAGAAGGTGATGGACCTTTAAAAGATTATTTTCATGAAATAATTAGTGATGATACATTAGGTAAAGATAGTTTTGAAAAAGCTGAATCTGAAATGATGTATACAGCAATAAAGGGTGCTATAAGCGCAGCTAATTTAACAGAAGAAAAAATAGATTATTTATTTGCAGGTGATTTGTTAAATCAAATAACATCATCAAGTTTTGCAGCTAGAGAACTTAATATTCCATTTATAGGATTATATGGAGCATGTTCTACAATGTCAGAATCATTAAGTATGGCATCTTTATTTTTAGACGGGGGATTTGGAAGTTATATTGTTGCTTCAACATCTTCACACTTTAGTGCAGCTGAAAGACAATTTAGATTTCCATTAGAATATGGTTGTCAAAGATGCCCAACATGCCAATGGACAGTTACTGGTTCTGGAGCTATGGTATTAGGAAGAAGTGGGGATTATCCTAGAGTTACTTATGTTACAACAGGACTAGTAAAAGATTATGGAATAAAGGATGCTAATAATATGGGTGCAGCTATGGCACCGGCAGCTGTAGATACTATATATAATCACTTTAAGGATACAGGTAGAACACCTAAAGACTATGATATTATTGCAACAGGAGATTTAGGAAAGGTAGGAAAGGAAATTACTACTAAGCTACTTGCAGAATATGGTTATGATGTTAAGGATAATTATATTGATTGTGGAGATATGATTTTTGATGATGAAAGACAAAAGACTGATTCAGGCGGAAGTGGATGTGGCTGTTCTGCAGTTGTTACCTGTGGATATTTATATAAAAAATTAATGAGAAGAGAAATTAAAAGTGTATTATTAGTTTCAACTGGCGCATTAATGAGTACTACATCATCTCTTCAAGGTGAGTCTATTCCGGGAATAGCGCATGCAGTTGCTATTGAATTTTAATAAGAAATTGGAGGGAATTTACAATGGACTATGTTAGTGCATTTATTGTTGGTGGATTGATATGTGTTGTTGCTCAAATATTAATGGATACAACAAAACTAACTCCTGCAAGAATATTAGTTATTTTTGTAACATTAGGAGCTATTCTTGGGGGATTTGGTATTTATGATAAGTTAATTGAAATTGGAGGTGCTGGAGCTACAATTCCATTACCGAGCTTTGGTAATTCACTAGCTGATGCCGCAATAAAGGGAGTCAAAGAAGATGGATTGCTTGGGGCATTTACAGGTGGAATTAAGGGTGCAGCTGGAGGTATTACTGCATCAATCTTTTTTGGATACTTAATGGCTCTTATATTTAATCCTAAAACAAAAAAATAAGTTAAATTATACATATTATATAATAATTTAAGCAGTAAAATTGTTGATAATTATTATCAAGAATAATATTAAATTATAAGGTAAAAATAATAGGGTAATGAAGATGAGGAGGTGAATGTTATGGCTAAGAATCCAAGTATTAAATGTAGTGTACAACAATGTAAACATCATGATTGTTCAGAAAATTATTGTACATTAAATTCAATAACTGTTGGTACTCACGAAGCAAATCCAACAGTAGTTGAATGTACAGATTGCCAATCTTTTGTACTAAAATAAGAGAAATAAAGATGATATTAATTTTAATATCATCTTTTTTTATGAAGTATTTTAGAGATATATATTGACAAAGAACTGGTAATAATATAATATAATAATTAATTGAGAATGAATATCAATATTATTTAGGGGGAGAGGAAATGAAGATAGTTTATTATTCAGGTACAGGAAACACAGAAAAAATGGCAAATTTAATTGCTAAAGGGATAGTGAGCGGAGGAAAAGATGCAGAAGTAGTTAATGTTTCTGCAGCTGGATTAGATATTTTTGATAATGAAGATGTTGTTATATTAGGATGCCCTGCTATGGGAGATGAAGTTTTAGAAGAAGGTGAATTTGAACCTTTTATTGAAGGAATATCTTCTAAGATTTCTGGTAAAAAGGTTGCTTTATTTGGATCGTATGGATGGGGTGATGGCCAATGGATGAGAGATTGGCAAGAGAGAATGGAGTCTTTAGGTTGTACATTAATTGATGATGGTTTAATTATTAATTATGAACCAGAAGATGAATCTCCTGAGTGCATAAATTTTGGTCTTAAAATAGCAAAGGTATAGTATAAGATTTGAAACAAGTAGAATTTTATAAAAGTCTTTCTAAAATGGAGGATAGAGAGTGCATTGAAAAATTTTTAATTTACAATGCCTCTCTGGTAATTTCAGGAGTAAAACCATCAGCAACTATTACTATAAAAAAAGATAATGACAACCTATATGATAAATGGATAAAGTATGGAATAAGCTTTTTAAAGAAGATTGATATTCAATATATAAATTTAAGAGAATGTGATAATGCATTAATTATATTAATATATAATGAAAAAAAATTAGAAAATTACGTATTAAAAAAAGAGAATAAAGAATTTTTATTACAGCTAGGATATTGTAATGAAGGTGATATTAATGATCATTTATTAAAATTAAAAGAAAGATACAAACAGTTTAATTGTCCACATGAATTAGGTGTATTTTTAGGATTTCCTTTGAATGATGTTAAGGACTTTATGAATTGTAAAGAAAAGAAATGTTTAACTTGCGGTTACTGGCTTGTATATAATGATTTACATGAAGCAAAGAAAACTTTTCATAAATATGACAAAGTGAAGGAACATACAGTAAGTTATATATTAAATGGGGATTCATCCTATAAGGTTGCTTACAGCATAAAGAATTTATTTAACGAGTTGGAAAGTATTAATATATAAAAGAAAAAGGAGAAAAATATGAGTGTAGTTATTGTTGGTGGTCATGATAAAATGAGCAAAGAATATATTAAGGTATGTAAGAAATATAATTGTAAAGCGAAAGTTTTTACTCAAATGGAAACTGGATTAAAAGATAAAATAGGAATGCCAGATGCTGTAATATTATTAACTGATGTTGTATCACATAAACTTGTGTTAACAGCAAAGAGAGAGGCTGATAAGAAAAATATTATGGTTATAAGAAATCATAAAAGTACAATTAATGCAGTAGAATCACTAATAAAGCAAATAGTATTAAATTAAAAGAGATAAATATGATAATTGTGTATATGAGATTCCTCTAGTTATAATTAATAGTTATATATAGAGGAATTTTTATTTTTGTAAAAAAAGTATTGAAAATAATTATCAATTGGGTTATAGTGTTTTAAGTGATAATAGAAATCATTTGAAATAATATTTCAAATGATTTGAGTATTCAAAGGAGGAAATGATATTATGATGATTAATAAAAGGTTGATAAACCTTTGTAAAGAGTCAAAAAAGTATATAGCTTTAACTATATTAGTAAATTGGATTTCAGTTTTATGTAATATTATTACCATAATATTAATAGGGCAATTTATTAATAAGATTTATATTGGACAAAGATTAAACGTTGATGGTAATAATATTTTAGGGGCAATGATGGAATTTAATGTTTGGGGACCAATTTCATTATTAGCTGCAATTGTAATAATAGCAATTTTATTAAGTCTAAGATATTCTTGTAATATTTTATATGCTAAATTTTCAAATGCTGCATCAGCAAATGCTAGAGTAACGTTAAGAGAACTTATTTATAAAAAATTATTAAAACTAGGAACAGGTTATACTTCAGTTGAAAGTACATCGGCAGTAGTTCAAGTATCTGTTGAAGGAATTGAGCAACTTGAAATATATTTTGGAAAATACTTATCTCAATTTTTCTACGCTCTTTTAGTTCCTGTAACATTATTTGTATTTATGAGTTTTATATCATTTAAAGCAGCACTAGTATTTATACTTTGTGTACCACTTATTCCTGTATCGATTATTGCAATAATGAAAATTGCTAAGAGAATATTAAAAGATTATTGGAAGTCTTATTCAGATTTAGGTGGAACATTCTTAGAAAATCTTCAAGGGTTAACTACGTTAAAAGTATTTAATATTGATGAAGAACGTCATGAAAAAATGAATGTAGAAGCAGAAAAATTTAGAAAAATAACAATGAAAGTTTTAAGTATGCAACTTAATTCTATTACAATAATGGATTTAGTAGCATTTGGTGGAGCTGCTGCAGGAACTATAGTTGCATTAATTCAATTTAAAAATGGACAAATTCCAGTAGGTAGCTTACTTATAATAATTTTACTTTCATCTGAATTCTTTATACCACTTAGATTATTGGGTTCATACTTCCATATAGCTATGAATGGTATGGCAGCAAGTGATAGAATGTTTGGTATTTTAGATGCAGAAGAAAGACAAAAAGATGTTGAAACAAATGAAAATATTAAATTAGATGAAGTTAGAGTTAGTCTAAAAAATGTTGATTTTAGTTATGATGGTGAAAGAGAAGTATTAAAAAATATTAATATGGATATTACACCAGGTGGATTAGTTGCAATAGTAGGTGAAAGTGGTTCTGGTAAGAGTACAATTGCTTCACTTATTTTAAATAATCATAAAGTAACTAAGGGAGAAATTGATATTAATGATACAAATATAGAAAAAATATCATTAGATAATATTTATGGAAATATAGCATTAGTTTCTACTAACAGTTACATTTTTAATGGAACTATTTTAGACAATTTATTAATGGCTAAAAAGGATGCCTCTGAAGAGGAAATTAATAATGCATTAAAGACTGCAAGATTATATGATTTTGTAAAAGGATTAAAAGATGGATTATTAACTGATGTAGGTCAAGCTGGTAGTGCATTATCTGGCGGACAAAAGCAAAGATTAGCACTAGCAAGGGTTATTTTAGCTGATAGACCAATGATTATATTTGATGAAGCAACTTCTAATATAGATGTTGAAAGTGAAGAAAGTATTTGGGAAGCAATTTATGAGCTTTCTAAGGATAAAACTATATTAGTAATTTCGCATAGGTTAGCTAACGTAACAGAAGCTAAAAATATTTATGTTATGAATAAAGGGATTTTAGTTGAAAATGGAACTCATGATGAGTTAATGAAAAATGAATCATGCTACTATGAGATGGTTAATAAACAAAATGAATTAGAAATGATAAGGGAGGTTTGCTAATATGAAAAGAAGATCAGGCTTCCAAATAATGAAGAGATTAATTGTTGAATTAAAACCATTAGCTCCAATTATGGCAATAACTATAAGTATGGGGGTTGTTGGTTTCTTAGCTGCAATAGCAATAGCAAGCTTTGGTGCAATAGCTATAGGGGCTTTTATAGGTGATATTACATTTATAAGCTTTACAGGAGCCATGGTAGTTATGGCTGTAAGTGCAGTTTTAAGAGGATTTTTAAGGTATGGTGAACAGTTATCAGGACATTATATTGCATTTAAAATACTTTATATATTAAGAGATAAAATATTTGCTAAGCTTAGAAAATTAGCACCTGCAAAGTTAGAAGGTCAGGAAAAAGGAAATCTTATATCATTAATTACTTCTGATATAGAGCTTTTAGAAGTTTTCTATGCTCATACTATAGCTCCAATATCAATTGCAATAATAACAAACAGTATCATTTCAATAATACTATATGTTATAAATCCATGGTTTGGAATATTATCAGTTATATTCTTCTTAACTGTTGGATTTGTAATACCATATGCTTCTTCAAGCTTAGGTAAAGAAGCTGGAGTTAGATATAGAAATATGTTTGGTGAATGTAATAATTATATACTTGATTCTTTAAGAGGATTAAAGGAAGTTTTACTATTTAAATCTGGTGATGAAAGATTAAATGAAATTAATTCAAAATCACATAGAATAAATGAAAGCCTTGATAAAATTAAAGAACATGAAGGTATAATAAGAGCCATTACAGATTTAACTATAATGATTGCAATATTAACTTTTGTTGGTGTTGGATTTGCACAATATTCAGTTGGAAATATATCATTTACATGGATGCTTGTTGGAATAGTAATAATAGCATCATCATTTGGTCCGGTAGTTGCATTAAGTAACCTTTCAAATACATTACTTCAAACTTTTGCTTGTGCAGAAAGATTATTTGATTTAATTGATGAGGAACCACATGTAGAAGAAGTAGCAGATGGACATGAAATAAAAGGTGAATCAATAGCGTATGATAATGTAACATTCTCTTATCCTAATAGAAAAGAAAAGATTTTTGATACTGCATCAGTTGATATTAAAAAAGGTGATAAAATTGCACTTATTGGTGAAAGTGGAATAGGTAAGAGTACATTTGTTAAACTTATGATGAGATTCTGGGATGTTAATGACGGAAAAATTAATCTTGATAATAAGAACATTAAAGAGGTTAATACAACATCACTTAGAAATAGTCAAACTTTAGTAAGTCAAGAAACATATTTATTTAATGAATCTATATTAGACAATATAAAGATAGGAAATCCAAAAGCTTCAAAGGAAGAAGTTATAAAGGCAGCTAAAATGGCTTCTATACATGACTTTATTGAAACTTTACCTAAGGGATATGATACAAAAGTTGGGGAACTTGGAGGAAATCTTTCTTCAGGGGAAAAACAAAGAATTGGATTAGCAAGAGCATTTTTAAGTAATGGAGATGTTTTAATACTAGATGAACCTACAAGTAATTTAGATACATTAAATGAAGGTGAAATATTAAAGTCAATAAAAGAAAACTGTGAAGATAAGACAATAGTACTTATTTCACATAGAAAATCAACAACTGCTGTTTGTAATAAGACTTATAAGCTTGAAAATAGCAAGTTAGTAGTAAGCTAATTTAAATGGAAGGCTGTATTGCTATGTAATATGAACATACTTAAGAAATTGGGCAAAGGTTCATTTTAACAAATACAGCCTTTTATTAGAAAGCTATATGATAATGATTATCATTAATAGATTAGGAGAAAATTTATATGGGAAAAATTGATAGGGAAAAAAAGACAATAAAGCTAATGATAGATATATATTGTCAAAAGAAGCATGGGAATAAAAAAGGTGAGCTTTGTGAGGAATGTGCAGAGTTATTAGAGTATGCCCATAAAAGATTAAGTTTTTGTAAGTTTGGAGAAAACAAATCAACTTGCTCAAGATGTCCTATTCATTGCTATAAAAAGGACATGAAGGAAAAAGTTAAAGAAGTAATGAAGTTTTCGGGACCAAGACTTATTATTTATAATCCTCTAGAACTTATTAGACATGCATTAAATAAGTAATGGGTATTATCAAAGTATAAAGATTAGGAAATATAAAATTAATAATTTAAAGGGGAGTAAACATGAATAAGGCAAAGAAGTATTTTTATATAACTTTAGGATTTTTAGCACTTGGAATAGGTCTTATAGGTGTAATATTGCCTATATTACCAACAACACCATTTTTATTAGTAACATCATTTTGTTTTGCAAGGGGATCTGAGAGATTTCATACTTGGTTTACAAATTCTAATATTTATAAGAAGCATCTAGAGAGTTTCGTTAAAGAAAGGGCTATGACACTAAAGCAAAAGGTTGTATTATTAAGCTTTGTCAATTTTATGTTAGCTTTTCCTTTAATTTTAGTGGATGTATTACCTATGAGAATAACTATTATTGTATTAATAATAATTAAATTATATTATTTTACATTTAAGGTTAGGACAATTTCTCCAGAAGAAAAGAAAGATATGGAAGCTTCAAAAGGGGAAATGGCTTAGTAGAATATAAACTTATAAAAGAGAAAGTAGGAAGTTGTAACAATGGAAAGAATATCATCTATGTTTTTTTGCTTATCATTATTAATTTATTATATATTAAAATTATTTAAGGTAAAAAAGAGTATATGCGTAAAAACACATATAGTTTTAGGAAGTATATCAGTTTTGGCTATGATAGCTGAATTTATTTTAAGAATTGGACAAGAAGGATTTATAAAGTATATTGGTTTTGCAGTTATTATGATTGTAATTGGAATAACTGGAGTTATGATGAAAAATAACTATAAATTATATAAGAAAATCCATATTATATTTACTATAGGGTTCTTTGTATATTTACCTATAGCTATTAAATTTCTGTAATTAATAAAAAATAATATTATAAATTATTATAGGCTTTACAAGTAAGTAAAGTCTTTTTTTTGTGTTTGTGATTTATATAATGGAAATTTGGTAATGCTTATTTAATGAGGTGTTGCTCAAATGAATATCAATAAATATAAGGATTTAAGCAATCCGTTAGTATATATTTTTATTACATTTATATTATCGTCTATTTCATATGAAGCATATAGCAAGAATAAGTTGATGGGAGTTTTTTATGTATGTAGTTTTTTTGCCTTTATATTATATTTTAAGGGTATAAAGATAACCATATTAATCTTTCTATTTTTTGTTGTAGCTTTAAATAATAACATATGGTTTTATTCTTATATTCCTAAGGATATAGAGGCTATTAGGATAACTAATATTAGTAATTATTATTATGCTAAAGGAGAAATTAACGGGCGTATAGTAAATTTATATAATATTAATCAAGAAATTAATGTTGGTGATAAATTAATTGCAAGAGGGGAGTTTAGCAAGGATATAAATATTGTAAAAGGAATAGTAGGAGATTATAAAATAGAAGAATATTACATAGAGAAAGATGATATTATTTCTAAGTTTTATAAAAGAAGAGAAGAATTATTTAATAAAATAAGTGAAAAGCTAGGTAGAAGAAAAGCAGCGTTGATTACTTCAGTATCATTTGGATATAAAAGTGAATTAGATGAGGATCATAAGAGTTTAATGAAAAATTTAGGTATATCTCATGCTATTTCAATATCAGGATTACATTTAGCATTAGTATATAGTATTTTAAAAAGAATATTTGGAGTTAAATTAAGTTTGGTTATAGCATTTGCTTATGTGCTATTTACAGGGGCACCAGCTTCGGCTGTAAGAGCTTATATAATGATATTGATATTAAACCTTGGAATGGTTGTTAAACGTAATTATAGCCCTCTAGCAGCCTTGTCGCTTGCAGGTATAATAATTATACTTATAAAGCCATATGATATTTATAATTTAGGATTTATATTATCTTTTTTAGCAACACTAGGAATAATATTATTTAGTAAAAAATTAAATAAAAAGCTTTATAGGCTACCTAATTTATTCAGAAGTACAATTGCAATTTCAATTAGTGCTCAAATACTAACCTTTCCTATAATTTTATTGTATTTTAATGAAATATCCTTAAATTTTATAATTGGTAATATCATAGTTGTTCCATTTATTAATATATTAGTTGTCTTTGGAAATTGTCTTGTATTCTTTGAGTATATTACTATTTTATTTAATTTTAGTTTGTATATTTGTCATTATATAATTAAATACATAGATGTTATTATGTATAAACTTGATAGTTTTTCTTTTGGCTTAGTTTATTTACATTATACTATTGCTTATTTTTATGTAGGGATACTAGTAACATATTATTTTTATAGAAAAGGATTTAAAGTGTTTTTATATTATCCTTTAATTATAGGAATATATACATTTTTATTAATATATAGTCCTTTTCTTAAAATAAAATATTATAATGATGGAGCACTTTTAATAAGTTATAGAGGGGAGCGGGTTTTGATTCAAACCAAGGAAAAGGTTGATGAAGAAAAATTAAAAGCTGTATGTCTTACAAATAGTATATTAAATGACTTAAATAAGATTAAAATAGATAATAAAATAACTTTAACTAAAAAAGGTGAAAATTACATTTTAACTACAGATAAAAATGAATATTTGCTATTTGTGAATTATGAAAAAAATAATAATGATTATGATATAATAGATTTTAGAAAAGGTGATATAAATGAAATAACGTTATTTAATGATGAGGTTATTAACAATTAGTGAGGA
Organism: Clostridium sp. K04; assembly: GCF_019734375.1. Lineage (NCBI taxonomy): Bacteria > Bacillati > Bacillota > Clostridia > Eubacteriales > Clostridiaceae > Clostridium > Clostridium sp. K04. Next base: position 12,677 of record NZ_JAASHD010000036.1, on the reverse strand, counting down.
GTGGCATTAAACATTGATTAATATAGATGTTCTAGAAGGAGAACTTAAAAAAAATAATATTGAAAATGGATATATATTTTGTGGGTTAGATGAGGAATTAATTAAATCAAGTATTGATCCAATAATTAAGAAGGTTGTTGATAAAGATTTTTTAGATTTAAATTTTATAAAATTAGATGGTTTAACAACTACTTTTGATGAAATAGAAAATGCTTGTGAGACATTGCCTTTCTTTGGAGAAAAAAAGGTTGTATTAGTATATAGAGCTAATTTTCTAAAGGATAAACCGGATAAAGATGGAGCAAAAACATATACAGAACTTTTAAAATACATAAAGGACTTACCAAAGCATACAGTACTAATTATGTATTATTTATTTAATGATAAGAGAGATACTCCTAAAAAAAATAAAAAGCTATCTACTTTAGATAAATATGTTAAAGTTGTTCATTGTGATAAACTAAAAAAAGATAAATATTATAAAAAAGTTGAAGATTTATTTAAAGAAAAGGGAAGAAGCATAGGTAAAATTCAATTAAGATATTTTGCTGATAAGGTTCAAAATAATTTTGATATTATTAAAAGGGAAGTAGATAAATTAGATTGTTATGCAATTGGGAGAGAAATAACTAAGGAAGATATAGATAAATTAATACAAAATAAAAGTGAAGATGATATTTTTGATTTAGTTGAATATATTTCTATAAGAAGAGTTGAAAAGGCAATAGATTTATTAGATGAACTACTATTTAAAGCAGATCAGCATATGCTAATTATTTCATCTATAGGGAATCATTTTAAAAGATTATATGAAATAAAAGTATATTTAGGAAGAGGTAAAAGGTTAGATTTCTTTATGTCTAAATATAGATTACCTCAATTTGTATGTGAAAAATTAATGAATCAAGCATCTAAATTTAGTATAAAACAGTTAAGTGAACTCATTAAAGTATGTGTTAATACTGAAACAAAATTAAAATCATCAACAACAGATAAGCAAATGGAAATGGAACTTATGTTATTTAAAACATTTATGGTCAAATAAAATTTTAAATTTTCATAATAAAAAAAGTGTAAAATAATAGCCGGTGATAACTCACCGGCTTCTTATTTTATTACGCCATAGCGTTTAACTTTGCAGCTAATCTTGATTTCTTTCTAGCAGCCATGTTCTTATGAACAGTACCTTTTTGAGCAGCCATGTCTAAAGACTTAGCAGCTTTAACGAATAAAGCTTTAGCTTCTTCAACGTTATTAGCAGCAACAGCAGCTTCAAACTTCTTTATAGCAGTTTTTAATGCTGATTTAATCATTCTGTTTTGTAAAGTTTTCTTTTCAGTAACTTTAATTCTTTTCTTTGCTGATTTAATGTTTGCCATTCAATTCACCCCCTTGATATTTTATAGGGCCTCTGCAGTTTTTTGGGGAAATCTGCGTACGAGTTCATTTTCAACAAATCATATTATAACACCTAAAGTTTTTAAGTTCAAGTATGAAATTAAAACTTATTTGGGAAAATAAATTTGATGACTAAGAAATTTTAGGAGGAACGTTATGATAAATGTAAGAACAGACCTTGCAATTGAAGCAAAACAGGCATATACAGAAGAAAATAAAAGAGAGCTTGATGGAGTAAAAGTAGATGAAGAAATGGAAGGGGAGGTTAAAATTACTACAGTAACCATAGAAAGTGATGAAGCAGGAAAGGAACTTGGTAAGCCAAAAGGACATTATATTACAATAGATTTCCCAGAATTCACACCATATGATGGCGAATCAATGGATGAATTATCATTAATTGTAGGAAGGGTAATGAAAAAGCTTGTAGATATTTCTGAAGATAAGTTAGCATTAGTGGTTGGACTAGGAAACTGGAATGTTACTCCGGATGCATTAGGACCAAAAGTTGCAGAAAAAATAATGGTAACACGACATTTAAAACAAGTAATGCCAGATGCTATTGATGATTCAGTAAGACCAGTATGCGCTATTGCTCCAGGTGTGCTTGGAATAACAGGAATTGAAACCGGAGAAATAATTAAATCATTAGTAGAAAGAATAAAGCCAGATTTAGTTATATGTGTAGATGCATTAGGTTCAAGAAAACTTGAAAGAGTGAATAGAACAATACAAATAGGAGATACAGGAATATCACCAGGAGCTGGTGTAGGAAATCATAGAATGCAAATTAATGAGCAAAGTTTAGGAGTGAAAGTTTTAGCTGTAGGTGTGCCTACAGTAGTTGATGCTGCAACAATAGCAAATGATACTATGGATTTATTATTAGATGACTTAATAAATAAATCACAAAAAGGAAAAGAGTTTTATAATATGCTAAAAAGTGTAGATAGAAATGAGAAAAATATGCTTATAAGAGAAATATTAAATCCATCATTTGGGGATTTAATGGTTACTCCAAAGGATGTTGATACAGTAATAGAGTCATTAGCTAAAATAATAGCTAATGGAATAAATATCGCAATTCAACCCAATATGGATATGGAAGAGATAAATAAATTCATGAACTAATGAAAAAAAGTGAAAAATACTTTTTTAGTTAGAAGTTATAAGTTAGTAGTTTGCACCTAAACTACTAACTTATAACTATTAACTCTTAACTAATAAAACCAATTTGTTTATAAAATTATTAATAATTATGTAAATCCCACCATATATATAGGGTGAGGAGGGATTTACAATGCAGTGGGTTAATGGTAATAAAAAGGCTAAAAAGAAAAAGCATATTAGTATAGGATATATAATATTGTTAGTTCTTATGATTATATTTGCAATAAGAGCAGTAAAGGTTGTAAATAGTTATAGTGAGCGTGGTGGACTAGCATATGTGCAGTTACTTAATTATTCAATGCCAGTTGTTGAAACACAAATATATGATAGTACAGCATATAGGGAAAATAAAGTAAGTTTAAAAAGAGTTATAGTAGAAGCGTTAGGTCTTAATAATATATCTACATATGGAATAGTTGGAAGTGAAGTTTCATTTTTTAAAGAAATATCTAACCATACTGGTGATTCGGGGGCCAAGGCTAAATCTACTTTTAGTTTCTTTGAACCATATGTGATGAAAGAAGAAAGTATAGCTAGAGTTACTGAAGAGGAGAAAGCTGAATTAGAAAAAACAAGTGAGGCATATAATCCTTCTCTAAAAAAGACATTAGATGCATCAAATGTAGAAATATTAATTTATCATACCCATACGCATGAGGGATATGCTGAAGCAGGATCAGATACAGAACAAGAAGATTTTAGTGTTGTAGGAGTAGGTGATGTATTAGCACAAGAGTTGCAGGAGGGATATGGTATTTCAGTTATTCATGATAAGACTATACATGATACTAGTCCATATGATCAGTCATATTATAGATCAGAACCTACAGTTCAAAGTTATATAAATCAATTTCCTAATTTAAAGTTAATTATAGATTTGCATAGAAATAGTGGACCTAGTAAAGAAGCAACAACAACAGTAATAAATGATCAAAGTTTAGCAAGATTATTATTTGTTACATCAAAAAATTCACCTAATTATTCACAAATGATGGAAGCAGTAAATGGAATGATTTCTATTTCTGAAGAACTTTTCCCAGGATTAATGGGAGAGGGAAAAGATGGTACGGGATTATATGAATATAATCATGGCTCTAACACATTTAATCAAAAATTGAGTCCGGCATGTATATTAACAGAATTTGGAACTGATCTTAATACTGCACAAGAAGCTAAATTGAGTGCAAAATATCTAGCTAGAGTTATTGCAGAGTATTTAAATAAATAGTAAATAGTTGAATAAAAAAAATAAAATTGAGCATCCTTATAGCTAAGTACTAGGGGGTGCTTTTTATGTTTAAATTGATAAAAAAATATTTTGTACCATTAGTAGCGGTTATTTTATTGATAATAGGATTTGTTAAAATAAATATTGTAAATACTGAATCATTATCACCATTAGGAACTACTGATGATAACTTTAAAGTTGTTAGTACGGAATTTGGTGAAGACTTTCAAGAGTTTATAATGGATAAGAGTCCTGTGAAAATTTATGTTGGTGAAAAAAATGATGGCCTTGCTACAGTTAAGGTGTATGATAAGTCAATTAATTTAACTAATAATAATTTTCTTATTAATTCAATAAAGACTTTAGGAAGTTATATTAGTAATACTTGTTCAAGTTTAAAGGATAAAATAATTAAAATTACAAAAACTAAAAATGAAAATATAAAAAATGAAGATAATAATAAGAGCGAATTTGATAAAAGTGTAGATGAATTTATAAAAAATAATAGTAATTAGTGTGTAGTAATGAAGGATAATATCATTTCAATGCTATTATCCTTGACACTTACTCTATACTCTATGTTATAATTTAGCTTGATTTAACAATATGGGGGTGAAGAAGCTGCTAATTTTATAGCAGTTAAGATATATGCAAAGTAATAGACAATCAAAGATTAGAAACTTTTCAATAGTAGCACATATAGACCACGGTAAGTCAACCCTAGCGGATAGATTATTAGAAATTACAGGGACTCTTACTCAAAGAGAAATGGAAGAACAAGTTCTTGATAATATGGAAATCGAAAAGGAAAGGGGTATTACAATTAAGTCTCAAGCAGCAAGACTTATTTATAGACGTGCTGATGGCGAAGAATATATATTAAACTTAATTGATACACCAGGACACGTAGACTTTACATATGAGGTTTCAAGAAGTTTAGCTGCTTGTGAAGGTGCAGTGTTAGTAGTAGATGCAACACAAGGAATTCAAGCACAAACATTAGCAAACTGCTATTTAGCATTAGATAATGATTTAGAAATTGCACCAGTAATAAATAAGGTTGACTTAGCATCAGCTAGACCTGATGAAGTTAAGCAAGAAATTGAAGATGTTATAGGGATAGAAGCAGAAGATGCACCTATGATATCAGCAAAAACTGGATTAAATGTTGAGCAAGTTTTAGAAACAATAGTAGAAAAGGTACCAGCACCTTCAGGAGATGAAGAAGCTCCATTAAAAGCATTAATATTTGACTCTTATTATGATAGCTATAAAGGTGTAGTTTGTTATGTAAGAATTAAAGATGGTGTTGTAAAACCAGGAACAAAAATAAAGCTTATGGCAACTAATAAGATTTATGATGTAACTGAAGTAGGAGTATTTACTCCAAAGTTCTTACCAATTAGTGAACTTAGAGCTGGAGATGTTGGATATATAACAGCATCTATTAAAAATGTTGCTGATGCTAGAGTTGGTGATACTATAACTGAGGCAGATAGACCTACAGCAGAGCCATTGCCAGGATATAAAAAGGCTATACCTATGGTTTACTCAGGTATTTATCCAGTTGATGGTGCTAAATATGATGAGTTAAAAGAAGCATTAGAAAAATTACAAATTAATGATGCAGCTTTAGATTTTGAACCAGAAACATCTATAGCTTTAGGATTTGGTTTTAGATGTGGATTCTTAGGATTACTTCATATGGAAATAATTCAAGAAAGAATTGAAAGAGAGTTTAATTTAGATATTATAACAACAGCTCCTTCCGTTGTTTATAAGGTAACTAAAACAGATGGAGAAGTTTTAGACTTAACTAATCCAACAAACTTACCAGAACCAACAGAAATTGATTATATGGAAGAGCCAGTTGTTAAAGCATCTATTATTTCACCAACTGATTACGTTGGAGCAATAATGGATTTATGTCAAGAGAGAAGAGGAACGTTCATAGATATGGAATATCTAGAAACTACAAGAGTTTGTATTAACTATGATATGCCATTAAATGAAATAGTATATGATTTCTTTGATACATTAAAATCAAGAACAAGAGGTTATGCTTCATTTGACTACGAATTCAAAGGATATACAAAAACAGAGCTTGTTAAGCTTGATATATTATTAAATGGAGATATAGTTGATGCTTTATCAATGATAGTTCCAAAAGAAAGAGCTTATCATAAAGGAAGAGGAATTGCAGAAAAACTTAAGGAAATTATTCCAAGACAAATGTTTGAGGTTCCAATTCAAGCAGCAGTAGGATCTAAAGTAATAGCTAGAGAAACAGTTAAAGCTATGAGAAAAGACGTACTTGCTAAATGTTATGGTGGAGATATTTCAAGAAAGAAGAAGCTTCTTGAAAAGCAAAAAGAAGGTAAGAAGAGAATGAGACAAGTGGGATCTGTAGAAGTACCACAAGAAGCATTCATGGCTGTTCTTAAAGTAGATTAATAAAGGAAAAGACATTGCAGTTGCAATGTCTTTTTTGTTAAATAATAAGTATGAGTTAATAATCAGGAAGTAAGAATTTTTGAAAAAATAAGATTAGTATAAAATAATAAATATATTTTAGAAACTTTATAATGAGTTTTAAATATAACTTGCTACTTGTCACTTGAAATTAAATAACTTGGAGGATGAAATAATGAAAGAAATTAGTTTATATGTACATATACCATTTTGTAAGCAAAGGTGTTTTTATTGTGATTTCCCTACATTTGCAGGAAAAGAACAATATAGAGAGGAGTATGTAAATGCATTAATTAAGGAAATAGATGAAAAATGCTCGGATTATGTAATTAAAACTATTTTTATTGGCGGAGGAACACCATCTCATTTAGAAACTGAAGAATTAAAGAAATTATTAAAAGCTATAAATAAATTAAAATTTAAGGATAATATTGAGTATTCAATGGAATGCAATCCAGGAACATTATCAAAAGAAAAATTGTTGGTAATGAAAGAAAACGGAGTAAATAGAATAAGTTTTGGATTACAATCATGTAATGATAAATTACTTAAACAAATTGGTCGTATTCATACATTTAGTGAATTTTTAGAAAACTATAATCTTGCTAGAGAAATTGGATTTAATAATATTAATGTGGATTTAATGTATGGATTGCCAAATTTAACGATAGAATTATGGAAAGATACATTAAATCAAATATGTAAGTTAAAGCCAGAACATATTTCAGCGTATAGTTTAATAATAGAAGAGGGAACAGCTTTTTATAAAATGTATGAAAATAATAAGTTGAATCTTCCAGCAGAAGATGAAGAAAGAATTATGGATAAATTAACTAAGAATATATTAAAAGAAAATGGATACCATCAATATGAAATTTCTAATTATGCATTAAATGGAATGGAATGTGAACATAATAAGGTTTATTGGTCTTTAGAAGATTATATTGGAGTTGGATGTGCAAGTAGTTCATATATAAATGGAATAAGAAAAGTAAATGAAAGTAGTATTAGTAAGTATATAAAAAAAATAAAGCAAAATGAGAATGTTGTTGTAGAAGAACATATTAATTCTATAGAAGATGAAATTGAGGAATTTATTTTCATGGGATTAAGAATGTTAAAAGGTATAGATTTAGTAAAGTTTAAGAAAAAATTTGGTGCAAATATTGGGAGTATATATAGCAAAGCCATTGAGAAGAATATAAAAGATGGTTTATTAATTTTAAATAATAATAATATGTTTTTAACTACAAAAGGAATAGAAGTATCTAATTATGTAATGTCTGACTTTATATTAGATAAGTAAAAAATAAAACACTAAGAAAAGAGGAGTATTATAGAGATGGAAAGAGATATTCAAGAAAAAACTAAATTATATAAAAAAATAGTTGAAAATTTGAAGAAATATGAAATTGACAAAAAAAACAAATAAGAATATATTGATAATGTAGTCATTAGCACTCGAGTTAAATGAGTGCTAACAATAGGGGTGATGAAATGGCTATTGATGAAAGAAAAATTAAAATACTTCAAGCCATTATTAATGACTATATAGTAACAGGAGAACCTGTTGGATCAAGAACAATAGCTAAGAAGTATGATTTAGGTGTAGGATCTGCAACCATCAGAAATGAAATGGCGGATTTAGAAGAAATGGGTTATTTAGAGCAACCTCATACATCAGCAGGAAGAATACCTTCTAGTAAGGGATATAGGTTATATGTTGATAAGTTAATGGAAACACCAAAGCTTAGTAAAGATGAAGAGCTTAGAATTAAAGAATATTTAATTAATTCAGCTATGCATGAAGTTGATACAATATTAAAAGAAGCTTGTGTTTTATTATCAGAGTTAACAAATTTAACTTGTATAGTTCAAACACCTTCTATGAAGAGAAGTTATATAAGATCACTACAATTAATAAGAATAGATGATTCTAATTTAATTGCTGTAATAGTAACTGATAGTGGTGTTATTAAAAATCATAGAATTAAAGTAAATAATGTACCAAGTAATGAAGAACTTATTAGAATAAATGAGGTATTAAATTCAAAGCTTAAGAATTTGACAATAGAAGCTATAAATTTAGAAGTCATTAATGAACTTAAGAATGAACTAGTAGGATTCGATGATTTATTTAATGCAATGCTTCCAGCTTTATATGATAGTTTAAATAATAATTCAAAGTCAGATTTGGTAGTTGAGGGAACAACCAACCTTTTCAATTATCCAGAGTATAATGATATTGAAAAGGCAAAGGAAGTACTTCAATTAATAAGTAATAAGGATTGTGTTATAGAACTATTAGAGAATAGTGGAGATATATCAATAAAAATTGGTGATGAAAATTATATTCCGGAAGCTAAGGAGTGTTCAGTAATTACAGCAGAATATTCTTTAGGAGGAAGACCTATTGGAAGTATTGGGCTGATTGGTCCACAAAGAATAAATTATTCAAAGGTAGTTACTATAATGGCTCAAGTTATAAAAGAGTTAAACAAAAGTCTTAAAGACCAAGAGTATTGATTAAAATGAGAAGAGGTGTAAAGATGGAAGAAAATAAAGATATAAAAGATGAAGATATAATCGTTGAAAATGAACCAGTTATAGAAGATACAGATAATGTAGATAAAGCTGAAGCTGCAGAAGCTGAGGAAATCGTAGAAGAATATAGTGAAAATGATGATTTATCTTTAATAAGAAAAATGAAAGATGAAAATAAAAAACTTTCTAATGAAGTAGAAGCTTTAAAAGAAAGGTTACTTAGATTAACTGCTGAGTATGACAATTATAGAAAAAGAACGGCTAAGGAAAAGGAAGGAATATATACAGATGCTTGTACAGATGTATTAAAGGAAATGCTTCCTGTAGCTGATAATTTAGAAAGAGCTTTAGCAGTAGATGGAAATGTAGAAGATCTTAAAAAAGGCGTTGAGATGACAATAAAAGGATTCTTAAACTCTTTAGAAAAATTAGGTGTTGAAGAAATTGATACAACTAATGGTTTTGATCCAAATTTACATCAAGCAATTTCAGTTGTTGAAGATGCAAATTTATCAAGTAATGATGTAGCTCAAGTATATCAAAAAGGATATAAGAGAGGCGATAAAGTAATCAGATATTCAATGGTTACTGTAGCAAAATAGTAATTAAGTAAATTTACAATATAGATATGTAAAATTCAAGGAGGAAATATATTATGGGAAAAATAATAGGTATTGATTTAGGTACAACAAATTCATGTGTAGCTGTTATGGAAGGTGGAGAACCAGTAGTTATCACTAACTCAGAAGGTGCTAGAACTACTCCATCAGTAGTTTCATTCCAAGCTAATGGTGAAAGATTAGTAGGACAAATTGCTAAAAGACAAGCAATTACAAACCCAGAACACACAATAATTTCAATAAAGAGAGAAATGGGAACAGATCATAAAACTAAAATTGATGATAAAACTTACTCACCACAAGAAATATCAGCAATGATACTTCAAAAGATTAAAGCTGATGCAGAAGCATACTTAGGTGAAACTGTATCTCAAGCTGTTATCACAGTTCCAGCTTACTTTAATGATGCTGAAAGACAAGCGACTAAAGATGCTGGTAGAATAGCAGGATTAGAAGTATTAAGAATAATAAACGAACCAACAGCTGCTTCATTAGCTTACGGATTAGATAAGACTGATCACAGCGAAAAGATATTTGTTTATGACTTAGGTGGAGGTACATTCGACGTATCTATCCTTGAATTAGGTGATGGGGTATTCGAAGTATTATCTACAAATGGAGATACTCACCTAGGTGGAGATGACTTTGACCAAAAGATTATTGATTATATAGCAAATGATTTTAAATCACAATATGGAATTGACTTAAGAAATGATAAGAGTGCAGTTCAAAGATTAAAAGAAGCTGCAGAAAAGGCTAAGATTGAATTATCTTCATCAATGCAAACAAATATCAACTTACCATTCATTACTGCTGATGCTACAGGTCCAAAGCATATTGATATGAACTTAACTAGAGCTAAATTCAATGAATTAACTCATGATTTAGTTCAAAGATCAATTGAACCAATGAAGAAAGCATTATCAGATGCAGGTTTAACAATTGGTCAAATTGATAAAGTAATCTTAGTTGGTGGATCAACAAGAATACCAGCTGTTCAAGAAGCTGTTAAGAACTTTACAGGAAAAGAACCTTCAAAGGGAGTTAACCCAGATGAATGTGTAGCTATGGGTGCTGCAATTCAAGCAGGTGTATTAACTGGTGAAGTTAAAGATGTATTATTATTAGATGTTACTCCATTAACATTAGGTATTGAAACTTTAGGAGGAGTTGCAACTCCATTAATTGAAAGAAATACAACTATACCAGCTAAGAAGAGTCAAATATTCTCAACAGCTGCAGATGGTCAAACATCAGTTGAAATTCACGTTGTTCAAGGTGAAAGACAAATGGCAACTGACAACAAGACTTTAGGAAGATTTACTTTATCAGGAATAGCTCCAGCTCCAAGAGGAATTCCTCAAATCGAAGTTACATTTGATATAGATGCTAATGGTATTGTTAAAGTATCTGCTATGGATAAGGGAACTGGTAAGGAAGCAAATATTACAATTACTGCATCAACTAACCTTTCAGATGAAGAAGTAGAAAAGGCAGTAAAAGAAGCAGAAAGATTTGCTGAAGAAGATAAGAAGAGAAAAGAATCAATCGAAACTAAGAACAATGCAGACCAATTAGTTTATCAAACTGAAAAGCAATTAGAAGAACTTGGTGACAAGATTTCTGCTGATGATAAGGCTAAAATTACAGCTAAATTAGATGCATTAAAAGCTGTTAAAGATGGAGAAGATTTAGAAGCTATTAAGAAAGCTACTGAAGAATTAACTCAAGAGTTCTATGCTATATCATCTAAGATGTATGCAGATGCACAAGGTGCAGCAGGAGCTCAAGGTGCAGGATTTGATCCAAACAACATGGGTGGAGCAAATGCTAACCAAGGTCCAGCTCATGATGACAATGTTGTAGATGCTGATTTCGAAGTTAAAGATGAAAAATAATAAATAATAAATAATTAGATAGGGAAGACAATAGTCGTCTTCCCTTTTTAAAAGTTAAAGTGTTTACGAAAAAAGTTTTAAGTGATAATATAGACTAATGTAAATATAAATAAGGTGGTGACGTTATAGATGGCAAATAAAGACTATTATGCTGTGCTTGGACTTGAAAAAGGTGCAAGTGATGATGAGATAAAAAAAGCCTTTAGAAAGCTAGCTATTAAATATCATCCTGATAAGAATCAAGGGAATAAGGAAGCAGAAGAAAAATTTAAAGATATAAATGAAGCATATCAAGTGCTTTCTGATCCAGAAAAGAAAGCAAGATATGATCAATATGGTACTGCAGACTTTGATGGAAGTGGATTTGGTTCAGGTGGTTTTGGTGGATTTGACTTCTCTGATATGGGAGGTTTTGGAGATATATTTGAAAGTTTCTTTGGTGGAGGCGGTGGCTCTTCAAGAAGAAGAAATGGACCTATGAAAGGTGCTGATATAGAATATACTTTAAATCTAACATTTGAAGAAGCTATCTTTGGAGTTGAAAAAGAAATTACAATTAACAGAAATGAAAATTGTGAATCTTGTAGAGGAACAGGTGCTCAACCTGGAACTTCGCCAAAGACATGTCCAACTTGTAATGGAAGCGGTCAAGTAAGGATGCAAAGACAAAGTCCTCTTGGAAGCTTTGTAACAACTTCTACATGTGATAGATGTGGTGGTAAAGGAACAATTGTTGAAACACCATGTTCAAGCTGTAGCGGAAGAGGAAAAGTTAGAAAGACTAGAAAAATAAAGATTAATGTTCCTGCAGGTGTAGATACTGGTAATGTTATGCCACTTAGAGGACAAGGGGAACATGGTTCTAATGATGGACCTCCAGGAGATTTATATATTAGAATAAATGTGGCTAAATCGAAACAATTTGATAGAAGAGGAAATGACATATATATTGAAACTCATATATCAATGGGTAGAGCTACATTAGGTGTAGAAATTACTGTTCCTACGGTTGATGGAGAAGTTAAATATACTATTCCAGCAGGTACTCAATCAGGAACAATGTTTAGATTAAAAGGAAAAGGAGTTCCTAAGGTTCATTCATCAGTAAGAGGAGATCAATATGTTAAAGTAGTTGTTGATATTCCTAAGAACTTAAATTCAAAGCAAAAAGAAGCTTTAGAAGCATTCATGGAAGCTTGTGGAGAAAGTATAGATGGAGAAATAGTGCATAAAAAAGGCCTAAAGGATCTATTTAATAAGAAATAAAAAAGGGGCTGTATCAAAATAAATTTTGATATTAGCCGATAAAAAAAGGAGGGTTCGAATTCGAATCCTCCTTTTTGCATA
>NZ_JAASHD010000035.1:0-38769 GCF_019734375.1 Clostridium sp. K04 | reverse complement strand
GTCTTGGATACAAGACACCGTTAGAAGCATTTAACGAAGAACAAGCTAAGTGTTGCACTTAGCTTGACAATTCGTCTTATTAAAAAAATACTACTAATAAACCTATTAACCATATAATAAACTATTAGTAGGAGTAATAACATTGGAGGATATATGGACAAAATCTTTAATTATGATTTTCTAAAGTTAGAGTTTAGAGATATATATGAAGATTTAAATGAATTAAAGGGACAAACTAGTCCAGAGATGATAAATAAAGATGTAGATGCTGTAATTGATGATATTATTTATTATATATGTAAACAAAATAATATATTATATGATGAAAATGTAGGATGGTTAAAAAGGTTAGATATATTGAAAGAGATGGATGTTATTCCAAATGAAATATTACAAAAAATAATATTATGGAGTAAAAAGGCTAAAAGTAATGAACACGATTATGAAAATGATCAAGAGCTTATTGAAATGAAGCTATTATATGAAGTGCTTGTCTGGTTTGTAATTAATTATGGTAACGAGAATTATTCTTTATTTATAAGTGATTTATTTGAATCAGAAAAAGAAATATTTAAGAAATATCTAAAAAAAGACAAGGGTGATTTAGAAAGTAAGAAAAAAATAGAAAGTAATATTTTAGAGAAAACAGAGGCAGAAGAGGTCTCACAGGAATTAGTTGAGTCTGGAGAAAAATATTATTTTGGAAGAGGGGTAAAGAGAGATTATAAAACTGCATATAAATATTTTCTAGATGCAGCAAAAATGAATGATGAATATGCTGAAAGTTATTTAGGATTATTTTATGATAGAGGAATTGGAATACCTAGAAATTATGAAATGGCATATCAATGGTATTATAAAGCTGCTAGTAAAGGTAATGCTTTTGCACAATATTCTATAGGGGTATTATATTCTGAAGGTAATGGAGTGCCAAAAGATTATTATAAGGCTTTTATTTGGTTCCAAAAAAGTGCTGAAAATGATTATTCTGCTGCATATTATCAACTTGGAAGATGTTACTACAATGGGTTTGGTGTAGAAAAGGATGTAGATAGTGCATTTAAATGGCATAAAAAAGCTGCTGAAAATAATTTTCCAGCATCACAGTATGCATTATCCTTAATGTATAAGAATGGAGAAGGGTGTGAGGAAAACTTAGTTAGTGCTTATTATTGGATTGAAAGAGCTGCTGAAAATGATTATGAAGATGCATATTATATTGTTGGAAGATCATATTTAGAGGGGATATATCTAGAACCAGATTATAAGAAAGCATTTCACTATTTATCTAAAGGATATCTAGCATTAGATACTAATTGTATAGAATCATTAGCAGAAATGTATTTAAAGGGATTATATGTTAAAAAGGATGTTTATACTGCTTTAGAGCTTTATAATAAGGCTATAGAATTTGGAGATAAAAGTATTTATTTTAAAATTGGTAAAGTATATGAGGAGCAAGGATTAATTAATCAAGCTATTAGTGCATATGAAGAAGGACATGAAGAGGGAAATTTAAAATGCACTCAAAGGCTTGGAATAATGTATTACAATGGTGATGGTGTTGAAAAGGACTTAGAAAAGGCAATAGAATATGTTAGTATTGCAGCTGCTAAAAAGGAGCCACATGCTATGTATGTACTTGCAGTTGCATACTTAAGATTAAATAAATTTGGAGATAAAACAACTGACATAGTTAAGAAATTATTAAAAGAAGCATATGAATTAAATTCACCATATGCAGCAGATTATTTAGCTTCAATTATGATTAATGAATTAAATGAAGGTAAAGAAGTTAATAGAGCAGAGTTAGTTAAATATATTAGATTTGGAGTAGAAAATGACCTTAAGGAATCAATCTTTAAGTTTGGTTATATATATGAAAAAGGAATAGGTGTATTACAAGATTATGAGGAAGCCTATAGTTATTACAATATTGCAGCAGAGAGGAATTGTATTAAGGCAATGATTAAGCTTGGAGATTGGTATAAGAAAGGAATTTTTCTATCAAGAAATATAGATTTAGCTATTAAATGGTATGAAAAGGCTGCTAATAAAAATGGAATTGAAGGAATCGAAAATCTTATACAAATATATGAAAGGGGAATAGGTGGGAGAAGAAGTGATATTAAAGCAATTTATTATGTATTTAAATTAATAGATTTGGATGCCTTAAAGGGAAAAGAAAGACTTGTATATTACTGCTTCAAAGGAATAGGTGTTGAAGAAAATAAGGAAAAGGGATATGAATTAATAAATGAAATTGAAGAAATAGATAAAGGTACTGCAAATTTCATTAGGGGGTATTTAGCTGAAAATAATCTAATTGAAATGAATAGTGATGAAATAATAAATTTATATCAAGAAGGAATAGAACTTGGAAATCTAGAGTGCTATGGACAGCTTGCAAATTATTTATATAAAAATAATTTATATAACAACCCTAAATATGAAGAAGTCTTTAATATTGCAATGGAGGGAGAAGCTTTAGGCGTTAGTAAATGTGAGTATGTAATTTTAAAGGAAAAGCTTAAAGAATACGAAGAGAGTAAAATAGTTACTATAGAGGAATTAATCGTTTTAAGGAAATTAAGTAAGCTTATTAATAAAGGAATATATGAAGTAATTAATGATTTAATTAAATGGTATTCTGAAAGAAAACCTGAAGATAAACTTTTATATTATCAATTATTAGAAGATAAAATTTATTATAATTTGAAGGAGTAAACTTAATATAATTGGAATGTCAAATTTATTATATACACTCCTTTGAGTTAAATTTAGAATATCAATTAAAGTATTATTATTTAAAAATAAAAAATAAAAAATAAATGGAGAAATCCAATGGTAGACTTCTCCATTTATTTTTTGAGGAATTTATAATTTAATCAATATGAATAAATTATAATAATTTATGCTTATATGAAATATATGTAACAAAAATATATTTTAGTACATTATTATAAGCAAATATGGTATCTGTCGTAATTAAATAACAGCGAATAATAATTCAGCATAAATAATATTTTCAAAGTTTTATTAACTGCATGATTAAATTATAGCATGTAATAAAGGAATTTTATATTGTAATAAAATACAAAAAAACATAAAATTTATGCTATAGAGCTAAATCAATAGTGATAACGCAACGGTATTCAGGGGCTTCTTTTTTAATGTCAGTCTCTATTTTAGATAATAATTTAGTATGAGATTCTGCATGTGTAAGCTTTGTTGGACACACTTCAATATCAAATACAAGATTCTTTTTATCATGATCACCTACAACTCTGAAATCATGAAAAGATTTTACTTCATCATATTTAAGAAGTATTTTTTCAACCATTTGTCTAGCTTCTCTTATTTCTTCAGTATCAACACAAATAGGATCCATATGAATTACTAAATAAATATTTAGTTTTTTAGAAATTTCCCTTTCAGCAGCATCTATAATATCATGAATTTCCATGATATCAATGTTACTAGGAATTTCAGCATGGATTGAAGCCATAATTCTTCCAGGGCCGTAATTATGAACAATTAAATCATGAATTCCAGTGATATTATCATAAGACATAACCATATCTGTAATATTACTTACTAAAACAGGGTCTGGTGGTTCTCCTAAAAGTGGACTAAGTGTTTCCTTAATAAGAGAAAATCCTGAATAAACTATAGCTAAAGCAACGATTATACCGATATATCCATCAATAGGAAGTGTTGTAAACTTTGAAATTAAAAAAGAAATAACAACAGTACTTGAAGTGAAAACATCGCCCATAGCATCAGTTGCAGTTGCTTTTAAAGTAGATGAATTTATTTTATTACCTATAGATTTATTAAATTTAGATAACCAGAATTTAAAGCCAATTGAAATAAGTAATAATAAAAATGGTATCATTTCAAAGGTTACTGGAGTAGGGTTAACTATCTTTTGAAATGAAGTTTTTACAAATTGTAATCCTACAAGCATAACCATAAATGAAACTATCATTGCAGTTATATATTCGATACGTCCATGACCAAATGGATGCTCAGCATCAGCTGGTTTATTTGCCATTTTAAAACCTATAATAGTTATTATTGAAGAAGCTGCATCAGATAAATTATTAAATGCATCAGCTAAAATTGAAACTGAGTTAGAAAGTAAGCCAACAGATAACTTAATTAAAAAAAGAAGTGAGTTGGTAATTATTCCAATAATCCCAGCAAGATTAGCGTAAGATTCTCTAACTTTAACATCTGATACATTTTCAGAGTTTTTAACAAATCTTTTTACTAAAAAATTTGATAACATAAGAATCCTCCCATATTTATTTTTTATTAATATATAATAAAGTATTTATTTTTATGAAACATATTATTTCCATTTATGCGTCTTATTATATTATGCTAATTTAATCTAGTATAAAAGTCAACTATAGAGAATTACAAGTTTGAAGAATGACAAGCAGTATGAGTGAGAAGTTAAATGAATTTATTAAGATGTTAAATAGTACTATATAGTTCTGTTATATCAAAATGTTGTTAGGATAGTATGTAGAACTGTTATACCAAAATGTTGTTGGAATAGTATATAAATTTGTTATAACAAAATATTGTTATATAGTTAGTTTTATTTAATAAATTTCCAAATTTTAATTTGTTCAAATAGAATTACTAATATTAACAAAAATGAATGGAGAGTTTCCTAAAATGAAAATTCATATTTTTAAATGAGTTGAGAAAAAATAGCAAATGAAGTATAGTAAAATATATACAACAAGTAAAGGAGCAAATGACTATGGAAAAGAATCTAGCATTAGAATTAATAGACTTCTTATATGATAGCCCAAGTGCTTGTCATGGAGTTAAGGCTACTCAAAAAATATTAGATGCAAATGGATTTATAGAAATAAAAGAAGAAGACAAGTGGAACTTACAACCAAAAGGTAAATATTATGTTGTGAAAAATGATTCAGCATTAATTGCTTTTGAAGTAGGTACTGGAGATATAGAAGAAACTGGACTAAGACTTATTGGAGCACATACAGATGTACCAGGATTTAGAATAAAACCAAATCCACAAATGATAAGTGAAGGTAAATATGTTAAGTTAAATACTGAAGTTTATGGAGGACCAATACTTCATACTTGGTATGATAGACCTTTAGGAATAGCAGGTAAGGTTGCATTAAAAGGAGCTTCTCCATTAAAACCAGAAATAAGATTAGTTAACATTAATAAGCCATTATTAATAATTCCAAGCTTAGCAATTCACATGAATAGAGAAGTTAATGATGGATATAAAATCAACAGACAAGTTGATACATTACCTTTATTAGGACTTATAAATGATAAATTAGAAAAAGAAGATTACTTAATGAATATTCTTGCTAATGAACTACAAGTTAATAAAGAGGATATACTAAACTTTGAACTTGGATTATATGAATATGAAAAAGGATCATTAATAGGAATGAATGAAGAACTTATTTCTTCAGGAAGATTTGATGATTTATGGATGGTATTTGCTGGAGTTAAGGCATTAGTTGATAGCAGAGAAAATGCTGCAACTAAGGTTATGATTTGCATAGATAATGAAGAAATAGGAAGCTTAACAGCTGAAGGTGCTAACTCAACATTATTAAATAATATATTAGAAAGAATTACACTTGGATTAGGAAAAGACAGAGAAGGATATTATAGAACTTTAGCTAAATCTATAATGATATCAGCTGATTTAGCACATGCTGTTCATCCTAACTTAGGAGATAAGCATGATCCTACAAATAGACCAGTTCTTGAAGGTGGTCCAGTATTAAAGATAGCTGCATCAGGAAGCTATAGTACTGATAGCTTTAATGGAGCTGTATTTGCTAGTGTTTGTGAAGCTGCAGGAGTTCCATTCCAAAAGTTTGTTAATAGATCAGATGTTAGAGGTGGAACTACAATAGGTCCTGTAACATCAGCAAACTTAACTATTCCTGTAATTGATATGGGAGCACCAGTGCTTGGAATGCACTCAATAAGAGAATTAGCAAGTGTTAAGGATAACTATTATACTGTTAAAGCATTTACAGAATTCTTTAGTTTATAATTTATGATATAAATATATTTTAAGTTAGCTGTGTCAAATCTACAATGCATATTAAAAAAATTAATGTTGCAGTAGATTAGACACAGCTTTTGTATTCTTTAGAAAACTGTACTTCTTAAAGCGTTATTGATAATTTTAAGAAGTATTGATAATTTTTTTTAGTAGCAGAAATTTATATTCTGCGAAATAAATTCTTTTATAAAAATTAGTTTATAAATTGATATATGTATTAGTCCATTTAAAATTATAATATTACATTAATGATTATTATATAAGTTACTGTTTAGATTTTATAATATATGTTGAATAAATTATTAGTGTTTTTAATAATTGTTTATTAAATTAATTTGTTATTTTGCACAAAGATTGAGGAGTTGTGCAATATTACAAAACTTAATTTATTGTAAAATTTGTATCATAAATAAATGATATTTTTTGTGTATAAGATTTAATAGTTTTAATAGGCTCAATTTAGTACCAATAGTACTTTTGATTAAATTCTCTTAAAGTTATATTTATATTTTTAAGGTTCAACAGGAGGTGTAGGTGTATTAGATGACCCGATGGATATAGGATTACCAATTACTGACCCATCCTTATAAATAGATATAGTATTGTCATCATTTATAGTAAAATCGTGAGATTCAGTATCTATAATCAATTTACATTCAGTTACAGAAGCATTACCTAAATTTTTTAAAGTGCCAGCTTCTAATGGTAAATTAGTACCTTCAAATTTAGAACCTATATCAGTTTCTTTAAGTTTACCTTTATGTTTAACAGACTCATAAGCAGTAACAATAGATTTAGCTTCATTTAAAATACCAACCTTTTTAGCTTCAGTAAGATAATTTCCGAACCTTGGAATAAATGCAGCAGCAAGAATTGCAATAATGGCCATAACAGCAACAAGTTCAACTAAAGTAAATCCATCATTTTTATCCTTTCTTTTAAGTTTAAAGAATTTTTTTAGCTTTTCTAAATTAAAATTATATTTTATCATTTAGTCACTCCTATAAAATAAATTTCTTAACTCTAGGCCTAGTTAAGTCTTTACGAAGTCTTACCTAGAATAGAAAAATATATACAAACCTAAACAAAAATTTTAACTTTTTGTGAAAAGTTCTAAAAAATATGAATAAATTAAGCCTAAAACGGATAAAACAATAATAAGAGATGACAAAGAATAAAATTTATTAATATTAAATAAGCATTCTGCTAAGAGTTTATAAAATATTGAAATAGAAGTTAATGATAATATGTTTGTTATGCATTACTACTGTTTTTTAAATTTTATATAGTGTTATCTCTTTGGAGGATTTTGAACTATTAATTCAAGGATAGGTATAGTGTATCTTTATTTTATAATATTGAGAAAATATCGATTTCTTGGATATAAAGTATATTGTAAAGAAAAGCTTTATAAAGGAATATGATGGTTCAAGAGGTATTTTAATATTACTGAAAATAATATTAAGCATAATTTCGGATATTTTCATTTAAACATACTGCAATTAGAATGATAAAGAAATTTATCAGGAGATAACAAAATTATGTATAATACACTTGAAAACAAATCATAGAGGGTAAAGGACTATCTTTTAATATAGAAATAATAGTTTCAAAATCCTTTTATATTTAAAAATATAAAGTATAGTATGAACTATATATTAATTTATAAAAATATAATTTGGAGAATAATAAAAATCATATAATAATTGTAGTAAATATAAAAATAGAAAATAGATAATAGATAATGAACAATGGCGAGTAGATGGCAGAAAAATAAAAACAGAGAATTAAGAGAAAAATAAAAGAATAGAATTAAGAAATGATAAAGAGTTAAAAATGATAAAGATAAAAGTAATAAAAAATAATAAAAAAAGAAGTGATAAAAGATGACGTAATAAAAAATAAGTAGTGATAAAACTACCCGAAAGACTTATCACTACTTATTTATATAAAAATATGCAAACGCTAATTTAAAGTTTAAAGGAAGCACCTTTAAGTTTATGTAAGAACACTTAATTAGTTTTTATTAATTTATATGCGTGTTCTTAATAAAAAATGTCACTTATAAAAATAATGGTTTAGCAATTAACCCAGATTCATAAGCATAAATAATTGCTTGAGTTCTATCTTTAACATTAATCTTAATAAATATATTACTTATATGTTTCTTAACAGTATTTTCACTAATATTAAGATTTTTAGCTATCTCAAAGTTACTTAATCCATTTGACAATTGAGAAAGTATTTCTAACTCTCTTCTTGTAAGTGGAGTACCTAAATTATTTTTGCTTGTAATTGTAGCGGCAGGCTCATCTTCAACAAGTCTATACAATAATTCACGATCATAAAATTTAGTTCCAGTTGAAATCTTATGTAAAGCATAACTGATGTCTTCTTGAGCAAACGTTCCTAACATATATCCATCAACATTTAACTTTGACACTTTAAAGAACATGTCCTTACTTTCGTTAAAATCTATGATTAATAGTTTTAATTTAGAATAATTGTCTTTAATAGCTAGAATATTATCTATTATTTTTAAATCTTCTTTAAATAATGTGATTATTAAAATTGTATCTTCAGTATCATTTAGGCTTGTGTTTTCTGTAGAATCTAATGTTTTAAAGCAATCTTCTATAGAAGTAAAGCCAGTGATATCTTCATACTTATTTCTTAATATCGCTTTAATACCTTCATGAATGACTGGATATCTACATAAAATAGAAATTTTCATCTTATCCCCCTTTTCATATATAAAGTAATTACTACTAAAATTATATTCTAAAAAAATGTAAAAGTCTATTAATAATTACATTAAATGTTAAAAATTATACTAAGAAGTATTGATAACGATTTCTCTAATTACTACTAAGTAGTAATTAGATGCTATAGATTTTATAATCCAAAAGTATAATTATGAAATGAATAATCATTGGCATAATTAAATTTTTATTAAAACTATATCAAGTTAAGTATTATTTTTGAGAGTAATACAAGGGTAATAAAGAATTAGTATTGTAGTATTATCTATAAAATATTATTAAAAATATATTTGATAAATATTGGTAATAAATTAAAGAGTTTATAAATAGAATAATTACGGTATCTAAAATTAAAATGCAAATTTTGTTGATTAAATGATAATTAAGTAGAAAATAATTCAAAGGAATAACAATAAAATAACTTAAAGTAATTATTTAATAATAATATAGCTAATTAATACAATAAGTAATAAATGTTAATTATATACAGTGTGCAACTAATAGATTATTTACTGGAAAAGGATGTAAAATATATAATTTATTATAACAAATATGTAGTGAGTTGACGGTGTGTTAATACTTATAGGTAATTCAAAGTAAAGTATTTAAATAATCAAAAAGGGGGGAAGGACAATGCTTAAAACTACAGTTATAAATTTAAGTAAAAAGAGCAAAAGAGTAATACTACTACTAAGTGATATAGCAGTTATAATTTTATCTTATTATCTAGTTATGTTGTTTCAGTATGCATCCCATACAGAAATAATAGAAACATTTATAAAACTACCATTAGTAGTATTTATATACGTAGTATCATTAATAATTTTTAAAATGTACAGCTGTATATGGTTAAATGCTGGGGTATTTGAGTTTAAACAAACAGTAATATCAACAATAATTTCATGTATTATAACAACAGTGGTTATGATGATTATTCCAAATGGAATATCAGTTTTAACTAATATTTTAGCGGGTATATTAATAGCAGGAATGATTACAGCTTTAAGAATGTCGCTAAAAGTAATAACTAGGGCTTTTATTTACACAGTTTCGGAAAAAATAGATGGTAAATATAAAGTATTAATAATAGGGGCAGGAGATTGTGCTTCAGCAATAATGAATGAAATAAGAAAAGAAAAAAGTTCTGAATATAATATCGTAGGTATTATAGATGATAATAAGAGCAAGATAAATAGTTATTTAAATGGGGTAAAGATTCTTGGAGATAGAGATGCTATTTCTGAAATAGTTGAAAGAGAAAATATAGATGTAATACTTTTTGCAATTGCCAAAATAGATGGGGAAGAAAAATCTAAAATATTAGATATATGTAGTAATACAAAAGCAAAGGTAAAAGTAATACCAGGATATTATCAATTATTAGAAGAAGGAATTTCTTTTAATAAGATGAGAGATGTTGATTTAAAAGACTTAATTGGTAGAGAAGAAGTAAAGCTAGATAAACAAGGAATAGAAGAATATATAAAGGA
The DNA here is from genome assembly GCF_019734375.1 of Clostridium sp. K04. NCBI lineage: Bacteria > Bacillati > Bacillota > Clostridia > Eubacteriales > Clostridiaceae > Clostridium > Clostridium sp. K04. The sequence continues at coordinate 28,429 of NZ_JAASHD010000035.1, read as the reverse complement.
TAAAGTAGTCTTAGTAACTGGTGGTGGAGGGTCTATAGGATCAGAGTTATGTAGACAAATTGCAAAATTTAATCCGAAGTTACTTTTGATATTAGATATTTACGAAAACAATGTTTATGATATACAAAACGAATTATCTTATAATGAGCCAAAATTAAATAAGAAGGTAATAATAGCATCGGTAAGAGATAAATACAGATTAAATCAGATAATAAGTGCATATAGACCATCGATAATATTTCATGCAGCAGCACATAAGCATGTACCATTAATGGAAGATAATCCAGGAGAAGCAATAAAAAATAATGTATTAGGTACATTAAATATGGCTGAACTTGCAAGCCAATATAAAGTAGAAAAGTTTGTTTTAATTTCTACAGATAAAGCAGTAAATCCTACTAATGTAATGGGAGCTTCAAAGAGACTTTGTGAAATGATAGTACAAGCTGTTAATAATGAAAGAGGAAATAAAACAGATTTTGTTGCAGTTAGATTTGGTAATGTGCTTGGAAGTAATGGGTCAGTAATTCCTTTGTTTAAAAGGCAAATTAAAAGTGGTGGACCTGTAACATTAACTCATAGGGATATAACAAGATATTTTATGTTAATACCAGAAGCAGCACAACTTGTGCTTCAAGCTGGAGCATATGCAAAGGGTGGGGAAATCTTTGTTTTAGATATGGGCAAGGCTGTGAAAATATATGATTTAGCAGAAAATTTAATTAGACTTTCAGGATATAAACCCAATGAAGATATAAAAATTAAAATAACAGGCTTAAGACCAGGAGAAAAACTATATGAAGAATTATTAATGAATAATGATGAGTTAAGAAAAACTGCTCACAATAAGATATTTATTGATAAGCCAGAAACTATTTCATTAATTAAGCTAAGAAAACAAATTGATGATTTAATGTTTGTAACAAAATTGGGTAATAAAAATATGTTAATTGATAAGCTAAAAGAAATAGTACCAACATATTATTCACCAGATTTTTATAATAAGAAAAAAGTAGTACAAGAGGTTGCAGCTACAACATTGGGAGGAAAAGAGTAATGGAAGTATTAAAGGAGAGAGAAAGTTTACAAAAGAAAGAAGCTGAACGTATAGAAGTAACAAAGCAAAAAGAAAATAAAAGAATATACTTAGCTTCACCACATATGGGAGGCCTTGAAGAAAGCTTTATAAAAGAAGCATTTGATACAAACTGGATTGCTCCGCTTGGACCTAATGTAAATAACTTTGAAAAAGAGGTTGCAGAGTACGTAGGAATAAAGGATGCAGCGGCATTAATATCAGGAACTTCAGCAATACATTTAGCAATTAAGCTATTGGGTATAAAAGAAGGCGATACAGTATTTTGTTCAGATCTAACATTTGCAGCAAGCTGTAATCCAATAATGTATGAAAAAGCAACACCAGTATTTATAGATTCAGAATACGATAGTTTTAATATGTCTCCTATAGCATTAAAAAAAGCATTTGAATGTTATGAGAAAAAGGGAATTTTGCCAAAAGCAGTTATAGTAGTTCATCTTTATGGACAAGCTGCAAATATGGATGAAATAATGGATATTTGTAATAAATACAATGTTCCAGTAATAGAAGATGCAGCAGAATCACTTGGTGCAACATATAAAGGACAACAAACAGGGACATTTGGAAAGTATGGAATTTATTCATTTAATGGAAACAAAATAATAACTACATCAGGCGGAGGAATGTTAGTTTCTAATGATGATGAAGCAATAAAAAAAGCGAGGTTTTGGTCAACTCAATCAAGAGATAATGCAAGATATTATAAACATACAGAGCTTGGATATAACTATAGAATGAGCAATATAGTAGCTGGAATAGGAAGAGGACAAATAAGGATTTTAAATGAGAGAATAGCTCAAAAGAAGTATATTTATGAAAAATATAAAGAGGCATTTAAGGATATTCCAGATATAGAAATGGCTAATATATGTGATTATGGTAAGCCTAACTATTGGCTAAGTGTTGCAACAATTAATATAGAATCAAAAGTTAAGCCAATTGATATAATTCTAAAGTTAGAAGAAAACAATATAGAATCAAGACATGTGTGGAAGCCAATGCATATGCAGCCTTATTATGAAAAATACGATTTCTTTAGTAGCTTTAGTTATCATGGCATTAGTGTTTCTGAAGATATATTTAATAGGGGGATATGCTTACCTTCAGATACAAAAATGAGCGAAGAAGAAATTAATAGAGTTATTGAAATTATAAAAGAGCTATTTGTTTAAAGAAAAAATAAATTAGATAAAAATAAAAGGCAAATTAAATAAAAAGAGAATTAAATAAAAAGGTAAGAGAAAAGGGAAGGATAATATGTTTATAAAAAGACTACTTGATATTGTAATATCAGCAACTGCTTTAATTCTTTTGTCACCATTTATGCTAATAATTTATTTATTAGTAAGAATAAACTTAGGTGGTCCTGCTTTTTTCTTGCAAGAGAGAGTAGGTAAGGATAATAAGATTTTTAAGATGATAAAGTTTAGGACAATGAAAAATTCTACTGATAAGGATGGGAACTTATTAAGTGATAACGAGAGGTTAACTAAGTTTGGAAGATTCTTAAGAAGCTTTAGTATTGATGAATTACCAGAGCTAATTAATATTTTAAAAGGTGATATGAGCTTGGTAGGTCCAAGGGCATTATTAGTTCAATATCTTGAACATTATAATAGTGAACAAATAAGAAGACATGAAGTACTTCCAGGACTTACAGGATGGGCACAAATTAATGGAAGGAACTCTATTACATGGTGTGAAAAATTTAAACTTGATGTTTGGTATGTAGATAATTGGTCGTTATGGTTAGATATTAAAATCTTCTTTTTAACTTTTTGGAAGGTATTTAAGAGAGAAGGAATTAATCAAAGTGAAACTGTAACTATGGAGTATTTTAATGGAACAAATTAATTTAACTTAATTGATAGCAAATCAGGGTAAATAAAGAATAGTTGATGAATTAACTGCTAGAGATAAATGGGGAAATTTATTTATAGATAGGAACTTAGGATAGGAGGATTAAGATGGAAGATAAATTATTTGATTTTGAAGAGCTGTGGTATTTATTCAAAAGAAGGTTTTGGATAATCATAGTTATTCCGGTTTTAATGACTAGTTTAGCTTTATATAAGGTATCAAAGCTTAAACCAAGTTATAGTGCAAGTGCAAAGGTATTTATGGGGAATAGTAATGATATGCTAGATATTTATTCACAAGATGAGCTAAGTTATTATTCACAATTTATAACTATATTTAGTGAAATATCAAAAATTGATGGATTTTTAGATGATACTTTAAAGAAAAATAAAATAGATAAAACATCACTAGAGGTTGCTTCTTCTTTAAGTTTCTCATCTTCAGAAAACACCCCAATAGTTAATATTTATTACTCAAGTTATACAGATGAACAAATGGAAGAAACATTAAATGCGGTTTGTGATGAGCTTATAGACAAAGTAAAGGAAATAATGCCAGGAACCAATCCAACAGTTTTAAGTGAAGCAAGAGTTTCAACAATATATCCTAATAAGACAAAGCTTCCTATGATAGCTTTTGCAGCAGGAATAATTATATCAATAGGATTAATTTTAGTTTTGGATTATTTAGATAGTAGGATAATGTCTAAAAAGCAATTAGAGAAAGTTATACCAGTTGCTGTTTTAGGAAGTATACCAATGTCTGAAAGAGAATTTAGAAAGGAGAATAAAAATGTTTATAACGAAAAAAATGCCCAAGTCACTGTCAGCGGAAGCTTATAGAAGCTTAAGAACTAGTATAAAGTTCTCTTCAGTAGATAGACCTATAAAAACATTAGTAGTAACTAGCTCAATAATGGGTGAAGGGAAATCTACTGTGGCAGGAAATATAGCAAATATATTAAGTCAAGATGGAGCAAGAGTTCTAATGATTGATTGTGATTTAAGAAAGCCTTCTATGCATTATAACTTTTTTGTAACTAATGGTGAAGGTTTGACAGATCTATTAGTTGGTAATAGTGATTTAAAAAGTGTTATGAAAAAGGTTGATGATTCTCTTTTCTTAATAACTGCAGGAACTGTTCCGCCTAATCCTTCAGAAATTTTAGGATCTCATGGAATGGAAAAACTATTAGAAGAGTTATCAGTTAATTTCGATTATATAATTTTAGACACACCTCCTGTACTTCCTGTAACGGATGCATTGCTTTTATCAGCAAAGGCAGATGGAACCCTTATAGTTGTTAAATCTAGAGTTACTAAGGAAAAGATGGTTAAAGAAACTTATGACAAGCTTATTGATGTAAGGGCAAATGTTATTGGAACTGTATTAAATGCTTGTGATAAGTCTATTGATAATAAATATTATGGATATTATGGTGATTTTAAAAAGAGTAAGAATAAAAAGTTTAAGATAAAGTAAAAAGAGAAGGGTTGCAAAGATGAAGAATATAGTGATCATAGGAGCAGGTGGAGTAGGGAGAGAAGTTTCATTAATAATTCAACAAATAAATGAATTAGAGCCAACTTGGAATCTGTTAGGATTCATTGATGATAACACTGATAACTGGGGAAAAGTTATTAATGGGTATTCAGTAATTGGTGGAATAGATTCTTTAGAATTCTTATCTAATGATACGTATATTGTTATTGCCATAGCAAATTATGAAGTTAAAAAGAAGATAGTAAATAAGGTGAATAATAAATTTAAATTTGCAACTATAGTACATCCAAAGGTTTGGATACATGATTATATGACTGTGGGACAAGGAACAATAATTTATGAAGGTGCAATCCTTACTGCAAATATTGAAATAGGAAATCATGTAATTATAAGTCCTAAGTGTGGAGTTGGGCATGATTCAATTATTAAAGATTATGTTTCATTATTATGGAATGTTAATGTTTCAGGAAATGACCTTATTGAAGAGGGCGTAATGATGGGATCAGGTTCTACTGTTATTCAAGGTAAAAAAATAGGTAAGGGATCAATAATAGGAGCTGGAGCAGTAGTAGTAAATGATATTGAATCTTTTAGTACAGCTGTTGGAGTTCCAGCAAAGGTTATTAAGAGTGATAAAAGTAAGAGGGGGAATAGTTTTGAAGAGGGTATTGTATGTAACAACTGTTAGCAGGACTATTAATGCTTTTTTAATACCTCATATTGAGATGCTTTTAGAAAATGGATATGAGGTTCATTGTGCTTGTTCTATAGATAAGCCAGTTGATGAAGAACTTTTAAATAAGGGAGTGAAGGTTTTTGAGGTGCCTTTTTCTAGAAATCCTCTTGGTATTGGAAATATTAAGGCTTTTGAGAAGCTTAATGAGCTTCAAAGACTTTATAGTTATGACATAGTACATGTTCACACTCCTATTGCTTCTATTTATGGCAGGCTATTAAAAATTAATTATGATAATATAAAAACTATTTATACTGCTCATGGATATCACTTTTTAAAAGGTGGATCTAAATTAGGCTGGTTATTATATTATCCTATTGAAAAAGCTATGGCTAAGTTAAGTGATGTAATTATTAATATTAATTCTGAGGATTATGAAATTACTAAAAATAAGCTTAAACCTAAGAAGTGTTACTTTATTAATGGAGTTGGTATTGATTTAAAAAAGTATAAAAAGTTAAGTGAAAATAACATTGCTTCTATTAAGGAAAGTTTAGGATTAAAGGCTAATGATTTCGTTATATTAATGATTGCCGAGTTAAATAAAAATAAGAATCATATGCAAATTATTAATGCAATGGAGATATTGAAGGATAGGTATCCTAATATAAAACTGCTTTGTGCTGGAGATGGTAAGTATATTACTTATCTAAGTGATCAAATAGTTTCAAAAGATTTACAAAATAACATATTTATGTTAGGATATAGGCAAGATGTAAATAAATTGATAAATATCTCAGATATTGGAATTTTGATGTCATATAGAGAAGGATTACCTAGAAATTTAATGGAGTTTATGGCATGTGGAAGAAAGGTAATTGCTACTAATATTAGAGGATGCAGAGACATTGTTTGTAATGAAAGTGTTGGTACTTTAGTTGAGGTTGGTGATGCGAAGGCAACAGCTGATGCTATTGAGCAGTATTATCTTGCAGGGGATAGAAGTTTTACTGTTTCTGATGAGATTAGTAAATATGATATTAGAAATGTTAATAGTGAATTGTACAGTATTTATGAGGATATTGAATTAGAGATTAATGGTGAGAAGGGATTAGCTTCTTATGCTACTAATAGGTAAAGATAATAGGAGAAAATATTATGGATAAGGTGTTACATGTTTTGCCAATGAATAAGATGAGTGGTGCAGAAAGAATGGCATTATTGATATGTAAAAATATGAAGGAATATAAGCCAGTTGTAGTTTGTGGTGGTGAAAGTTTATCAAAGATATTTAGTGAAAATGAAATAAAAAGTTATAATATGAAATTTTCAACTAAAAATATATTAGGAAGTACAAGTACTCTAAACAAGATTATAAAAAGAGAAAATATAAAAATTGTACATGCTCATGATAATACAGCATCTCTAATTTCATATTTGGCTAAGAAGTTATTTAAATTAGATGTAAAAATAATATCTCATATCCATAATTGTTATCCGTTTTTAAAAGGAAATGGAGTTAATAAAAAAATAGATAAATATTTAAGAAATAAATATGATTTCAATATTACATGTGGAAAAACTGTAACAGATTTTTATAAAGAAAATACTGATTATTTTAATGAGAATAAGAACTTAACATTATCTAATGCAATGGATATAGATTATATAACTAATGTTGATAAAAGGGATATTGAAAAAGTAATAAAAAAGTATAAGATACCTACTAATAAAAAGGTGTTGGGTTTTATTGGAAGGCTAGATGAACAAAAAGGAATAATTCCTTTTATAAAGGAATTAGCAATGTATAAAGATGAGTTTAGTGATTCTGTAATTCTTTTAGTTGGAAATGGTTCGCAGGAAGAGGAAGTTAAGGCTTTAATTAAGGAACTGAAATTAGAGGAAATGTTTATTTTAACTGGATTCCAAGGTAAGGTTAATGTGTTTTATCCAATCATTGATGTTTTCTTTTTACCATCTTTGTATGAAGGATTACCGATGGTTTTATTGGAGGCAATGGCATTTAAAAAAGCTGTTATTAGTATGAATGTTGGAAGTATTAGCGAAGTAATACTAAACGAAGAAACAGGAATTTTAATAGATAAAGGTAATTATAATATGTTTATTAATGAATTAATAAGACTAAAAAACAATGATACTCTTAGGGATAGAATATGTTTAGGAGGATTTGATTATATAAATAAAAATTATAATATAGATAGTTATGAAAATAATGTAACTAAATTATATAAGCAATTAAGTTAGAGTTGGAGAGTAACTTATGAGAATTTTTCTACCACTTTTATTATTAGAAGCATTTATTAATGTAGTATTTAATGAACAAATAAATAGAGAAACATTTGCAGTAGTTTATATATTAATTAACTCACTTGCTCTAATTGGGTGGTTTGTTAAGAAATCTAAAAATAAAACTATATTTATGATTTTAACTTTCGGACTTTTAATTAGATTAGCAGCATTATGGTATGATCAGTCAGTAGCATTGCTTCCATTTAATACTGCAGATGCATATAAGTTTCATGAGTTAGCAGTTGAGACAGCAGAAGCACTTCCAGATGTTTTACTAGAGCATTTTACTGGATTTTACTCACAGGTTTTAGGTGTAGTTTATTACTTTTTTGGGCCTTATAGATTTTTTGGACAATATTTAAATGTAGCTTTTGTAGTTTTAGCAGCCACAAAACTTATTGATATAGCAGAATTATTAAAGATAAAAGATAAAAATACAATACTAATGATTTTTTTATGGTTATTTATGCCTATTCCTTTTTTAATGGGATATGCCTTAATAAGGGAAGGAAGTATGTATTACTTAATTGTACTAGGTGTATATCATTTTCTTAAATGGTTTGAGAAATACAATCCTATATATATTGTTTTGACTATATTACCTATATATATAGCTTCGCTTTATCATGAAGGAGCATTATACATATTGCCAGCAATGCTTTATGCATTTCTATTTTATGATAAAAAGAGAGAAAAAATTAACTTTAACTTTATAAATATTATGTTTTTAATTGTAGCAGTAATTGGTGCAATAATTATAGTTACTCAAAATGCAGATAGCTTTTTAGATAAAACAAATGCGGAAACAGGTGGAGGATCAACATATTTAGCAGCGCTAGAAATAAATAGTCCACTTCAATTTATTATGTATGCTCCAATTAAGGGATTTTATTTACTATATTCTCCTATGCCTTGGCTTATAAGAGGAGGACTAGATATACCAACATTTGTATTTGATACATGTTTATGGGGGTATGCTACTTATAATATATTAAGAAATTTTAGAAAAATTGATACTAAATATAAAATGCTATTTTTAGCTATTTTGGTAGCTGGAATGGTTTATGGAATGGGAACTCACAATACTGGTACAGCAATGAGGCATAGAAATAAGTTTATGTCATTAATGCTTATATCTTATATAGGAGTAAAAGATAAATATATAGATTCCAAAAAAGAACAAGAAAAAGTTGGGGGAGAGCTAGTATGTTAAATATTTGTTTCTTAAGTGGGGATATGTCTAGAACTGGCGGTACCGAAAGAGTACTTTCTATAATAGCAAATGAACTTTCAAAACAAAAGAATAAGTTTAATATTCATATATTAAGTATTACTAATGAAAATAATACTAGTTATTTTAACTTAGAGAATGAAATAAAGAATGATAGGATTTTAAAGAGTAAAGATGTTAACTTTAAGAAACAATATTTTCAAGTAGTAAAAGGAATAAGACATTATATCAAAGAAAATAATATAGATATTTTAATAGATGTAGAAGTTATTGCTAGTTTATTTTCAATTCCAGCAACAAGATTTACAAAAACAAAGTTAATTTCTTGGGAGCATTTTAATTTCTATGAGGATAATGGATCACATTTAAGAATTTATGCAAGGAAATTAGCAGCTAGATTTTCAAATTGTATAATAACCCTTACTGAGCATGATAAACAAAATTATTTAAATAACTTAGATATAAAAGGGAAAGTTGAATATATATATAACCCTATTGAAGAAGTTGATGATATGGAATGTAATATAAAATCTAAGCAAATTATAAGTGTAGGACGATTAACTTATCAAAAAGGATTTGATATGCTTTGTGATGTTGCTAAAGTGGTACTAAAAGATAATAAAGGCTGGAAATGGCTTATATTAGGTGATGGTGAAGATAAAGACAAGCTTAGAAGTAAAATAAAGGAATATGGGTTAGAAAATAAGCTTATATTAAAGGGAAATGTATCTAACGTTGAAGAGTATTATAAAAATAGTAGCTTATATGTTATGACATCAAGGTTTGAAGGATTGCCAATGACTTTACTTGAAGCAAAAACTTATAAGTTGCCTATTGTTAGTTTTAATTGTTTAACTGGTCCATCAGAGATAGTAAAAAATAATGTAAATGGATATTTGATTAATCCTGAAAATGTTGAAGCAATGTCTAATAAGCTTAACATATTAATGAATGATGAGAATAAGATAAAGGAATTTAGTAATAATGCTCAAATCGATATTGAAAAGTTTAAATTGAAACCAATAATTGAGAGATGGGAAAAGGTATTGATAAGCCTATAAAAGTTATTAGGAGAATTGAAATGAGAATAGCGATATATAGTAATACTTTAGATAATGGGGGTATAAGTAAATTTGTATATAATTTACAAAATGCTTTTGGTAAATGCAATATTGATAGTCATATAGTTACATTTAGAGCAGATACAATATATGGTGATAATATAACAGTACTTCAGTGTAATAATCACTTAAAGAGAATTAGAGAGTTAAGTAAATTTATAAAAAAAGAGAATATAGAAGCTGTAATTTCAAATACATGGTTTGAAGGATTTATAGCTAGGTGTGCTGCAATTAGAAGCGGTAGAAAAATTAAAGTTATTTCTGTTGTTCATATTAGACCTAACTTATGGGGATTTAATGAAGATGATTTATTAAGAAGGACATTTGCAAAAATATCTTTAGGTCTCTGTAATAAAGTAGTAGCAGTATCTAATGAATTAAAAGATGCAATGATATTAGAAAAGTGGGTTAAAGAGGATAAGATTACTACAATATATAATCCAGTAATATTTGATGAGGTTAATAATCATAAGATTGAATTTAAAGATATAGAAAATAAAGAATTAATCAATATTGCAGTAATTGGATGGATTCAGCCAAGAAAGGCTCAAGATATAATATCAAAAGCTTTTAGTGAAGTAAATGATAGAAAATATATTTTGAATTTTATAGGTGGAATAGAAGATGAGAATTATTATTCCAATGTATTAAATATAATAGAAGATAATAATTTACACGACAAGGTAAAGTTTTGGGGACCAAGAAAAGATATATTTGAAATATTAAAAGATATGGATATTCTTATATCTGCAAGTAGGGGAGAGGCACTTCCAACAGTAATGATAGAAGCATTATATTCAGAAGTTCCTATGATATCAAGTGATTGTGATTATGGTCCAAAAGAAATATTAGATAATGGTAAGTATGGATTGATATTTAAAGTGGATGATTATAAAGGATTAGCTAAATGCTTTAATAAATTAGTAAATGATAATAATTTATATAATAACTTTTTAAAGAAGTCAAAAGAAAGAAGCAAGCTTTTTACTTATGATAAGTGTATTAATTCATATTTGAGTATATTGAATGAATAAGGAGTGGGTAAAAATAAAACCATTAATAAGTGTAATAGTGCCTGTTTATAATGGTGAGAAATTTATAGAACAGTGCATTGATTCAATTACTAACCAAACATTAAAAGATATAGAAATATTAATAATAAATGATGGATCAAAAGATAATACTTTGAACATTATAGAAATCATTGCTAAGAGTGATTCTAGGATTAAGATATTAAATCAAAAAAATTCTGGCGTTTCAGCAGCTAGAAATAATGGAATTAGTAAATCACGAGGAAAATATATAACTTTTGTAGATGCAGATGATTACATTGATAAAACTATGTATGAAAAAATGTATAAAAAGGCAGAAGAATTTAATAGTGATATAGTTATATGCAATGTTAATGATGTATTAAATGGTAATAAAAAAGTTAGTTTAAATTTAAATGAAGGTATTATAGATATAAGAAAATTGACAGAAAGTGAATTCTTGAGTAATGAATACTTTAAGTTAGGGACTGCAGTATGGCATAAAATATTTAAAAGCAATTTAATAAAAGAAAATAAAATAAAATTTATAAATTATAGTGAAGTAGCTAGTGAAGATACATTGTTTAATTATGAAGCAATGTTAAAAGCTAAAAGGCTATATTGTATAGAGGAAGCTTTATATGATTATAAAATAAATGAAAATTCACTAACAAAAAGCAAAAGTGCAAAAGAAAATATGATAAAAAGGTGCATGAACACAGTTAATATTATGAGTGATTTCCTTAGTAAAAATAAGATTGAAGGTGAAAATTTTATTGATTATATTACATATTGGGAATTTATAAATGCTTTATCGTATGTTGATGAATTAAAGGTTAAATTACTAGTAAATTCAATTAAGGAATATAGTAAAATATCAACTTTTAATAAAGCAATAAAAAAGATTGCAGTAAGTAGTGAACTAGATAAATATTTTATAAGTCATAAAGGAAGTTATAGCATAATTAATAAGTTTTTTGATAAGGTCTTTTCTTTATTATGTTTATGTAAATTATATTATTTTGCGGGAGCAATTCATCTATTAAGACTTAAAAGGGCAAATAAGATACAAACCAATGATGTTAATCTTAATGGAGGTGAAATATTTGAGTAATGTTACTATAAGTATATTAATGCCTGTATATAATAGTCAGGAGTATTTAAAAAACACAGTACAAGGTGTTATAAATCAAAGCTATAAAGAGTGGGAGCTGATATTAGTTGATGATGGCTCTAAAGATAATAGTAAAAATATATGTATAGAACTTCAAAAATTTGATAATCGTATAAGATTTATTAATAAAGAAAATACTGGAGTTTCAGATACTAGAAATATTGCTTTAGATAATGCAAAAGGAAAGTATATTGCATTTATTGATAGTGATGATTCAGTCCATAAAGATTATTTAAAAATACTATTAAGCAGTATAGAAAAGTCAAATGGACAACTTGCAGTTTGTGGCTTCAAAGAAAGAAAAATTTCAACTAATGGACAAATTGAAGAGTTAAGTAGGGTATTTTATCCAAAAGAAGTAATTGCTATAGAAGATATGAAGGATTTAATAATGGACTTTGGGAATAGTGGATTATTAAATCCTTTATGGAACAAGTTATATAGTAGAGAAATAATAGAAGAAAATAATATAAGGTTTAAAGAAGCGGTTGAAACAGGGGAAGACTTTATCTTTAACTTACAATATTTTAGAAAAATTAATAATATATGTTTTTCTAAGGAGGAGCTTTATTACTATATAAGAAGAAATAATAATAGCATAACATACCAATATATTGATAATATGTACGAAAAAGGACTAGAGATTCATAGCTTATTAGAAGCTTTTTTAAAAGATATGAATTTTTATAATAGTAAAAATAAATATATTCTTTATGGAAATCATCTTATGGGAGTATTTTCAGCTTTCTTAAATTTATTTCATAAAGATTGTAAATTAACTTTAAAACAAAAGAAGCACTATATAAAAGCTATTGTAAATAGAGAGTATGTTAATGAATGTGCAGTAAATAGAAAAAGAGATAAAGGGCTCATTGGATTAACATCATTATTAGTAAGAGTAAAAAATTCTACAATTATATGTAGTGTGTTTAAGGGGATATCTTTAGTGAGGTTGGTGAAATCATAATGGATATAAAAGTTAGCGTTGTAATGCCAGTTTATAATGCAGAGAAATATTTATCAAAATCTATAGAAAGTATGCTTGGGCAAACTTTAAAAGAAATTGAGCTTATATTAGTTAATGATGGTTCTAAAGATAATAGTTTAAAAATTTGTGAAGAATATAAAAGTAAGGATAATAGAGTAACTGTAATTGATAAGAAAAATGAAGGTGCATGTATAGCTAGGAATACTGGTATTGAAAAGGCTAGAGGAAAGTATATACAGTTAGTGGATGCAGATGATTATATTGAAAATAATATGTTGGAGGAACAGTATAATTTAGCGGAACAAACCGATGCTGAAGTTGTGATGTGTGGTATGAAGTTTGATGTTCATCAAAAGAATGGACAAGTAGTTACTAGTGAATCTCATTATAAAGATATGGTTTTGAAATCACAAGAGGAGATAAAGCCTATATTTATGGATTTATTTGATAATTTACTTTTTAACTATACTCACAATAAGTTATATGATGCACAGTTTTTAAAGAGTAATAATCTTAAGTTTATAGAGTGGTTACCAATAGATCAGGATACTAATTTTAATATTGATGTTTTTAGAAAGTTAAATAAATTAACTATAAGTACGAAATCTTATTATCATTATGTAAAAACATTTGAAGAAACTATTGTTACTAGATATCATGCTAATAAGTTTAAGGTTAGAACTTTTAGATATGATAGATTAAAACAATTGCTTATGGATTGGGGTATATACAATGAGGAAAATAAGAGGAAGTTAGCTTCAATGTATATTCATCATGTTATTGAATGTTTTGAAATATATAATCATGAAAAATGTAAATTGAGTGTAAGTGATAAGAAGAGAGAGATAGAAAAGATATTGGATACAGAGCAGGTTAGTGAATGCATTAATGTTTTAGATAGAACTAATTCCTTTTATACGAATATGGTTTTTAAACAAATGAAGGGAAAGCGTGTAAATAGGATTTATTCTATTACTAGATTGAAGAGAATATTGAAATAGGTATTATGAATTATTAAATAAAACAAGTATGGGGAATATTTATGAGTAATAGTACAGGAAAATTAAGTATAATAGTTCCAGTTTATAATGTTGAATCTTGGTTAAATAAGTGTATTGATAGTTGATTAGATGAAACTTATGAAGATATAGAAATTTTATTAATTGATGATGGATCAACTGATAAAAGTGGTGAAATATGCGATAAATATGCTTTAAAAAATAAAAAAATTAAGGTTTTCCATAATAAAAATCAAGGTTTATCATACAGTAGAAACTTTGGTATAAAAAATGCAACTGGAAAATATGTAATGTTTGTTGATAGTGACGATTATATTAGTGATAAAAAAATAGTTGATAAATTTATTAATATTTTAAATGATGAAAAGAGTGACTTTATATATACATCATACTGTAGATTTAATGATGGTAAAGATGATGAAATTACTGAAATTTTATCTATAGATATAGGAAAGAATGAAATTAAAAATAAATCAGGTATAGATATACTAGCATTACTCATAGAAAAAAATAGTTATCATCATGCAGCATATTTAAAGATATGTAATAAAAAGTTTTTAATAGATAATAATTTATTTTTTAAAGAAGGTATTTACCATGAGGATGCAGAGTGGAGCCCTAAATTATTTTATTATTCAAAAAAGATAAGCATTTATTCAGAACCTTATTATATGAGAAGAATGAGAGAGAACTCCATTATTACTACTACAAATGAGAAAAGTATAGTTAAAAAAATTAATGATAGATTGACAGTTGCATATGATTTAATAAAATTTTTCAATGCATTGCCAGAAGGAAATACAAAGAAATTTATAATTAATGACCTTGTAAGAATGTATTGGGGAGATTTAATGCTTATTACTAATTTAAAGAATAAAGAAAATATTAATAATTGTTGTAATGTAGTTAAAGACACTAGAAAAATATTAAAAACTGGTGAAGAAAGAAAGTATAAGTTAGGTAATACATTAATGAATATTGTAGGTATTAAAAGTTTTATAAAAATATCAAAAAGCTTGTTAGGTTAATATTTAGCTTTAAATCTAGAGGAGAAAGTAATGAAAAAGGTATTGATTTTTGTAGATGCATTATATGAAGGTGGGGTTTCAAAAGTCTTATTAGATTTATTAGAAAATATAAATAGAGATAAATATGATATTACGGTTATGACTTTATATAATCAAGGTATTTATATAGATAGTGTAAAAAAATATGCAAAATATAAATATTGTTTTGATATACCAGATGCTGATGATAACTCTTTAAAGGCTAAATTATATAGAAAATATTGGGGTGGAATGTTAAGACTACCTGAAAGTTTTATGTATAAGTGGTTTGTTAAAGGAAAATATGATATAGAAATAGCTTTTATGCATGGTTGATCAACTAAATTTATAAGTGGATCAAATAATAAGAATTCTAAGAAGATAGCGTGGGTGCATGTTGATTTAGTAACTTGGAATAGAGTAGATGGAGTGTTTAAAAATTTAGAGCATCATAAGAATGCATATAGTAAGTTCAATGAAGTTCTTTGTGTTTCGAAAATAGTAAAGGATGGAGTAGAAAAGAAATATGGAGTTAAAAATGCAAAGGTTATATATAATCCAATAAATAGAGAAAAGATATTAAAGTTATCCAATGAAAAGATAGATGATATTAAATTTACAAATAAATTTAAGCTAGTTTCAGTAGGAAGACTATCAAAGCAAAAGGGATATGATAGATTACTTAGAGTATTTAAAAGATTAAATGATGAAGGTTTAGATTTACAACTAAGTATTATTGGTAGTGGTGAAAAATATAATGAGTTAAATAATTATATAGAACAGAATAATTTAAAAAATAAAGTTTTTTTATTAGGTTATAGAGAAAATCCATATAAATATGTAAAAAATTCTGATTTGTTTGTATGTTCTTCAATTAGTGAAGGATTTAGTTTAGTAATAGGAGAAGCTATGGCAATAGGAGTTCCTGTAATAAGTGTAAATTATCCAGGGCCAAATGAGGTATTGGAATTTGGAAAATATGGAATGTTAGTTAATAACGACGAGAATAGTTTATGTAATGGAATTAAGATGTTAAATGATAATAAAAAATTATACGATACTTATAGGACTAAGGCTATTGAAAGAGGTAGGATGTTTTCTATAGAAGGGTTTATAGAAGAATTAGAAGAGATTTTAAGCATTAATTAAAAGGAAGGGATGGAAATTGAATATAGTTGTGAGGCCACATATAAGTATTATAGTGCCTATATATAAAGTTGAAAAGTACTTAGAGAGATGTATTAATTCAATATTAAACCAAAATTTTAGTAATTTTGAACTTATATTAGTTGATGATGGGTCCCCAGATGATTGTGGAAAGATATGTGATGAGTATAAAAGGATTGATAATAGAATAAAGGTAATTCATAAAAAAAATGAAGGTTTATCAGCAGCAAGAAATTCTGGGATTGAGGTTGCTATAGGTGATTATATAGCTTTTGTTGATGCGGATGATTTTATCAATAGAGATATGTATAGAGTATTGTATGAGAATGCTATTAAAAGTCAAGCTGATATTTCGATATGTAATTTTGAGTATATTTATGAGCAAAGTCAAGTAAATGAAAACAGTATAGTTTTAGTTAAACCAATAGAGAGTTATGATAAAAATGAATCTCTGAAAAAGTTATATTCTAATGAAAAAATTCAATTTATAGTAGCATGGAATAAAATATATAAAAGAGAGTTGTTTTTAGATATAAGGTATGATTATGGTAAATGTCATGAGGATGAATTTATTATACATAAATTATTATTTAAAGCAAATAGAGTAGTGTATACTTCAACTAAGTTATATTATTATTTGCAAAGAAACGAAAGTATTATGAAGTCAAGTTTTAGTGTAAATAGAGTAGATATACTAGAAGCATTAGAAAATAGAATGGAATTTTTTAGAAGTGAAAAAATGATGGACCTAGAATATAAAACTCAAAATTCATATTTAAATTATTTTTTTAATTATTATTATAAAATTAAGTATAAGCTAAAAAATAACGATAAATCAAAAGAGATGAAAAAACAATTTCGAAATAATTATAAGTATTTATTAATAAATCCTAATTATAGTATTAAAGGTAAATTATTATGGTATATCTTTCTCATTAATTCATATTTATTTTATTTTGTTTTAGAATTAAATGATAATAATGAGATGGATATAATAAAAAATTCGTAACATTTGGGGTGAATAAAAAGTGAGTATAAATATAAGTATTATAGTTCCAATATATAAGGTTGAAAAATACTTAGAGGGATGTATTAATTCAATATTAACTCAAACATTTAGTAATTTTGAGCTTATATTAGTTGATGATGGCTCGCCAGATAATTGCGGAAAAATATGCGATGAATATAAAAAAAAAGATAATAGAATAACAGTAATCCATAAAAAAAATGGTGGCTTATCTGACGCTAGAAATGCAGGTTTAGATATTGCAAAGGGGAGATATATTGGGTTTGTGGATAGTGATGATATAATTCATCCCAGAATGTATGAAATATTATTTGAATGTATCAATAAAAGTAATTCAGATATTGCTCAATGTAAATTTAAGAAGTTTAAGAATTTAGAGGAATTAAAAAGTGATTTAAATAATTATAATGAAACTTTTGAAGAATATGATAATAAAACTGCCATTATTGACATGATTGATAATAATAAAATTAATGTTAATTCATGGAATAAATTATATAAGCGTGAACTTTTTGAAACTTTAAGATTTCCAAAAGGAAAAATACATGAAGACGAATTTTTAACATATAAGCTTTTATATAATTCAAGGAAGATAGCATATATAGATGAAGAATTATATTATTACTATGAAAATGATAATGGCATTATGAATGGTAGTAATATTTTAAAAAGGCTAGATAGAATTGAAGCTTTAGAAGAAAGAAGTAAATTCTTTTTAGAAAATGGAGATAATGATTTATATAATAAATCAAATTCAGCTTTATTTTTTGCATTAAATAAATTGTATTTTATTTTTAAGCGAAATGAGCAATTAAAAAAAGATAAAGAAAATATAAAAAAATTAAAAAGTAAAATAAAAAAAATATCTATGCTTTTAGAAAATAATAACTACTTATCTTCTACTAATTCAAAAATAGTAAAAATAATAAATAAAAATAATATATTTATAGATATTTATTATATTCAAAATTATCTTCTTTCTATTAAATACAGATTAAGAGATAAAGTTATTAAAAGAAAAGTAGTTTAGGCTTTGATGGGGAGGAAATATATGAAAATAGCTATTATTTGTTCACAAGGACTTCCTGTTCCAGCAGTAAAAGGAGGGGCAATAGAAACATTAGTAGAAATAATATGTAAAGAAAATGAGATATATAGAGAATTGGATATAGATGTTTATAGTATATATGATGATGATGCTATAGAATCATCAAAATCATATAAAAATAGTAAATTTATCTACTCCTGCAAAAACAAGAAATATATGATTGTAAAAAATAAGTTTGTATCATTATGCAGGAAGATTTTTAAAATAAATATTAATTATGCTTATGCTGAAGAGATAACAAAAAAGATAGATGATAGTTATAATAAGGTAATTATTGAAGGTGATGCAAGCTTAATATTACCAATAGCTAAAAAAGTAAATAAAGAAAAGTTATATTTTCATATACATCATAATCCATTATCTACAAATCATGCTGAATTTAGAAAGGAAATCAGTAGCGTAAATAAGGTTATAACTGTTAGTAATTTTATTAGTAAGGGTATTAATAAATGTATGTCTCAAGAGAAAGAAAATGTACAGACTACTGTTTTGAGAAATTGTACTGATGTTAAAGAATTTAATGTAAATAACTATAAGCAAGAAAGAAATAAATTAAGAGATAAATATAATATTAAATATAAAGAATTGGTAATTATGTTTACAGGAAGACCAGTTCCTCAAAAAGGGATTAAAGAATTGCTAATTGCTTTTAAGGAATTATGTAATAGATATAATAATGTAAAATTAGTTATTGTAGGGAATTCTGGTTTTGGAAAAGAAATAAAAACTGATTTTGATAATAAATTAGAAGAAATATCAAAAAGTATAAAAGATAAAGTTATATTTACTGGTTTTATTCATAATAGCAAAATGCCTCAGATTCATGCAATGGCTGATATAGCAGTTATTCCATCAATTTATGATGATCCAGCACCATTAGTTGTTATGGAATGTATGGCATCAGGACTTGCTGTTATTACAACAGACTCAGGGGGAATACCAGAGTATGTAGGTGAAAACAATTGTATATCTATTATTAGAGATGAAAATATAATTATTAATTTGGAAGAGGCATTAGAAAAGTTAGTTGTAGATGAGAACTATAGAAAAACTTTAGGTAAAAATGCACATAATTATGCTCAACAATTTAATTTAAAAAGGTTTTATTATGATTTTATTGATGTAATTAAAAATTAAAGGAGAAGATATGAAAACAAAGGTTAGTGTAATTGTTCCAATATATAATTCAGAGCTCTATATTGATAAATGTATACAAAGTATAATTAATCAAACTTTTAAAGATATAGAGCTAATATTAGTTGATGATGGATCAACTGATAAAAGTATAGAAATAAGTAATAAATATGCTGAGAAAGATAAAAGAATTAAGATTATTAAGCAAAAAAATAAAGGGGTGAGCTCAGCAAGAAATTATGGTATCAGTATAGCAACAGGTGATTTTATAACATTTGTTGATTCAGATGATTTTATAGAAATAGATATGTTAGAGATTTTATATAATGCAGCAATATACAATAATTGTGATGTTGTTCTTAGTGGTATTAAGATTATTAAGGATAATAATATTAAGTATGAGTTTACTAAAGATTCTAAAATATATACAAAACAGGAAGTATTTAAGTTATTTTATTTTGATAGGCAGCCGTTTTCACCTAATTATGCATGTGGAAAGCTTATAAAAAGAAGTATATGTAATAAGATTAAATTTAGAGAAGATATATTTTTAATGGAGGATGCTCTTTTTTCAATGGAAGTATTTATTAATTGCTCAAATAATATAATGTTTTTAAAGAAATATTTATATAATTATGTTCAAAGATCTGGAAGTGCAAGTAAGCATTTTAGCAAAAAAAGAATTACTAGTTTTTATGCACTTGAAGAGTTATTAAATTTAGCAAAAGAAATAGATAGTGAATATGAGAAAAGTTTTTTAAAGGTATACTCTAAATTAATATTAAGTATATTACAAGATATTATATCATTTGATTTTGAAAATAATAAGGAAGAATATTTTAAGATATCTAAGAGTTTAAATAAACATTATATTGACAATATAAAAAGTAAAGATATTAGTTATAAAAATAAAATTCATCTATCACTTATCAAGATAAGTCCAAGCTTATATAAATATAGTTTGAATTTAATAAAATAATAGAGGGAATTAGATTATGCAAGAAAAGATTAGTGTTATTATCCCAGTATATAATGTAGAAAAATATATAAGTAAGTGTCTAGATTCTATAGTAAATCAAACATATAAAAATATAGAAATTATAATTGTTAATGATGGTTCAACAGATAGATCGGGATTAATATGTGATGAGTATGCCAAAAGATACAATAATATTAGAGTTTTTCATAAAGAAAATGCTGGTGTAAGTTCAGCTAGAAATTTAGGAATAGATAATTCAAGTGGAGAATATATAGCATTTGTAGATCCAGATGATTATATAGATAAAAATATGTATGAAATTTTACATAAAGAAATAATAAGTTCGAGAAGTGATATTGCTATGTGTTCATTTTTTTTTGTAAAAGAAGATAAAGTAATTTATACAGGTAACAAAGAGAAAACTATTATTTTAAGTAAAGAAGATGTTCTATATAAATATTTCAATGGAATAAATCCATTTAATGGATCGTTTTTGTGGAATAAGTTGTTTAGGAGAGAACTATTTCTCAATATAAGATTAGATACGAGATTAGTAATTCAAGAGGATACAGAAGTATTATTAAGAATATTTGATAGAATTAATTCACTTGTATACATAGATAGACCATTATATTTTTATTTAATAAGAAAGGGTGCAGCCACAGAAGGAAGTATATCAAAAGGAAAGCTTAATACGGATATAGCTTTATTAAAAGTATATGAATATACAGAAAAAAATATTCCAAGATATAAATCAATTGCTTTGGATAATTATTCAATGTGCTACTTTAATATTATTGTTGAAATAATAAAAAATTATGAAGAATATGGATATTATTATGCAACTATTACTAAAAGGTTAAAAAGTATGTATTTTAAAATACTAATGGATAAAAATATTATGATTAAGTATAAGTTTCATGGTGGGTTAATATTTATAAATAGAAATTTATATAAACATTATATAGAATCTAGGGTTAATAAAGAAAAAATTAAAAAGTTAGTATAAAAGCAGGAGTATTTATGAAAAAGAAAATAGCTATAGTAACTAAAAAAATGATAATAGGAGGTATTGAAAGGGTTTTACTTTCAATGCTATCAGAGATAGATAAAAGTAAATATGATGTAACTCTTTTTTTAGAGGAAAGAGGCGGAGGATTGGAACAAGATATTCCATCATGGGTGAAAGTTAAATATATTTTTGATGATAGTAACTCTATAAGAAAGAATTTTATATCAAGCTTAAAGAAATTTGATATAAAAAATACGGTTAGATTTATGTATTCGGGAGTAAGGGTATATTTATTTAATGAAGAATATAAAATTTATAAAGATAGATGTGCCATATTACCTAAAATAGAAGAAAAATATGATATAGCTATTTCCTATCATAATCCAGTAAATTTATCTACAATTTATGTGATTGACAAAATAAATGCAAATAAAAAAGTGATGTGGATTCATACAGATATAAAAGAATATATAAATGAAGTAGATTACTTAAAAAAATATTATTATAAGTATGATAAGATATTTTCTGTTTCGCCAGGGGCTGCTAAATCTTTTAGTGAAAGGTATCCAGATTTAAAAAATAAAATAGAAGTTTTTTATAATAGAATGGTTAAATCAGAAATAGTAGCTAAAGTAGATAATGAGAATTATTATGAAGATTTTGCTGGAATAAAGTTATTAACAGTAGGAAGAATTTGTAATCAAAAAGCTATAGATTTAATACCAGATATTTGTAAAAAGCTAAAGAACGATGGATATAAATTTAGATGGTATTGCGTTGGATGGGGAGGAATAGAAAAAATTAAAGAGTTAATTAAATTAAAAGGTGTAGAAGATTGCTTTAAACTTCTAGGTAGTAAAAATAATGCTTATGGTTATATGAAGAACTGTGATATTTATGTACAACCATCCAGATATGAAGGGTATGTAACTACTGTAACAGAAGCAAAATGCTTTAATAGGCCAATAGTTGCAACTAATATAGAAGGAATAAAAGAACAAATAATTAATGATGAGACAGGAATATTGGTAGAATGTAATGTTGATGATTTATATAAAGGAATTAAGAAATTACTAGATAATAAGGAATTAAGAGACAAATTATCAGTTAATCTGTCAAAAGAAAATATAGATACACGAAGTGAAATAAATAAATTATATAAATTAATTGATTAAAGGTTTTAAGGTATAGATTATGAGAGTTAAAAATTCTATGAAAAATATTTATTATAGTATGTTAATACAAGTATGTATGACTTTATTAGGGTTTATATCAAGAAGAGTATTTATAAATAATCTTGATGTAGAATATCTAGGAGTAAATGGATTACTTACTAATATATTATCTATGTTAAGCTTAGTAGAGGGTGGTATAGGTGCAAGTATTGTATATAATATGTACAAGCCATTAGCAGAAGATGATAAACCAGCTATAATTTCATTAGTTCAATTATATAAAAAATTATATATGGTGGTAGCAGCTATCGTTTTTGCTATAAGTTTGGTTATTTATCCTTTATTAGGTAAAATAATGAAGGTTAGTGCAAGTGTATCATATATAACTATAATATATTTTATATTTGTTGCTAAAAATATAGTTTCCTATTTAAATGCTCATAAGTGGTCATTAATAAATGCTGATCAAAAAGGTTATGTTTTAAATAAATATAATTTAAGATTTAATATAGGAACATATATTATTAAAATACTAGTTCTACAGTTCACAAAAAATTATGTCTTATATATAGTAATGGAATTTGTTATATCTTTAATTCAAACTATATGGAATGGTAGTATAGTAAATAAGCAATATCCATATATAAAAACTTCAGAAAAATATATTGTAGATAAGAAAGTAAAGAAGAATTTAATTACTAATGTTAAAGCAATTATGTTTCATAATATTGGTGGATATATTGTAACAGGAACAGATAATATATTAATATCTGCTTTAGTTAATGTTAAATCAGTAGGGTTATATTCTAATTATACAATGGTTATGAACCAATTGTCAGGTATATTAACACAAATATTAGGTGGAATTGGAGCGAGTGTAGGAAATTTAATTGCTACAGAAGATAGTGATAAAAGTTATAGTATATTTAAGATAACTCATTTTATTAATTTTTGGATATACTCTTTTTCAGTTATATTTTTATATAATTTATTAGAACCATTTATAGATTGGTGGTTAGGAAAAGGATTATTATTAGATAAACTGACATTTATAGTTATATTATTAAATTACTATTTAATGGGAATGAGAAATACAGTACTTACTTTTAAAAGTAAAGCAGGAATATTTGATGAGGATAAGTATTTCCCATTAATTGAGGCAGTTATTAATTTAGCTGGATCATTGATTTTAGTTAAATATTTTGGGTTAGCAGGAATATTTTTAGGAACGACAATTAGTACTTTAGCAATACCAATGTGGACACAACCTAAATTAGTATTTAATAAAATATTTAATTTATCAATAAAGGAGTATTATAAAAGGTATTGCTTATATGCAGGAATAACAATAGTTATAGGGGGTATTACTACAGTGGCTTGTAGTATGGTACAAGTGAATAATTTATTCTTATCATTAATAATAAAGGGAATTATTTGTGTTATCATTCCTAACTGTGCATATTTAGTTTTATTCTTAAAAACTGAAGAGATGAAATATTTATATAGTTTAATAAAACCTATGATTAGTAAAATAAAAAGTAAGGTGCCAATGAGTGCTTAGTTAAAAAGCTACTAAGTATTAATTTTTTAATACTTAGTAGTTTTTTAATTAAGAGATTTTAAAAAGTTCAACTTTTCCAAGTTCACATATATACATTAAACTTACATTTCCATTTATTTCAGTGCCTGATTTATGAGTAGGAGGATTATCACCAAGGTTACCATCATTGAGTGCTAAATATAAGCTATCTTCAGTAAATATATAGGCATTGGCTTGAACTTTTAAATTGATAGCAAATTGAGTATCATCATATCTAAAGCCATATCCCCCAACAGTTGGTAAATAACCTGATTTTGTACATTTTAAACCAGCTTCTTTAATATTATTAGCATCAAAATATCTTTGGATATTATTGCTATATTTATTTAAATCAGCAAAGAGATTATGATAATAGCTATTTGATAGAAGTGTTATAGTGTCATATAAATTAGTTGTACATATATCACCAACATTATAAATAGCACCTCCAACTATTGGAGTTTGACTAAAGCTGTATGATGGAGTTGTAAAAGTTGCTCCCCTTACAAAGAAAGTAGGTTTAGAATTTGACATTTGACTTGGATTAAAGTTAAATTTTTTACAACCAAAAGCATTTAATTTTAAAAAGTCGGTAGTATTATTACTAATATCAATTTCAATATTTTTTATATTAGGTAGAAACAGCATATTAAAAGCGTTTATTCCACCCGTATTGTTTTTAAATGTCAATTTACAAGGTTCTTCGTTAGAGAAAATACTTGATGATGGATTTATTGCATTGTTTATATATAATAATTGGCTTGAAGTGTTTTCACAAGTATTATTATCAAATAATATATCACCATATATATTATCAATTCTAAAGGTGGTTTGAGCTGTATTATCCTTTATATATACATTTTTCGCAGCTATTCCTAGTCTATTTCCACTACCACCTATATAATTATTTTCAAAAGTTATATTTTGTAAATAACCAGAATAACAATTAAACATATATGGGTAGCCACCGCCAGTATGAACCCAATGATTATTTTTTATTGTTATATTTTCTGAAAGCTTACTATTACCGTTAATAGCAAACCCGCCTTGACCTTCTATATCGTTATCTATCATTTGGATATTTGTAAAACATTTTTTAGCCTCGAAATCTATTAAACCTAAACCACGCCAATTCCATCCTTCTATTTGTGGTGCTTCTGAACTAGTAGTACCTCTACAGTAATTTCTATTAAATTTTATATTATATAAACGTTCACCGTTTCCGCCTAAATCAATAGAAAATACCCAGCGTCCCCAAAATAAAAATTTATTATCCTCTATATAAAGTCCATTTAGTTTATCGGGATTTACTATCAATATAAAGTCTCCACCATAATCTCCTGCAGAGCCTTTCATTGTGCCAGCATTTTTAAATTCATTATTATTGATATTCCAATTTTCTATTGAAACTTTATCGAATTCTTTTGTCTCTTTATTAAATCTAGGATTAAGATCTAAAAGTCTCCCATTTAAATTAGTGTTAAATGAACCAGTAGCATAAAATAAAGTATGATTAGAATTTTTTTGATCAAATCCAATAGTAGAACTTTTTCCTTCGAATTTAAAGTCAGATATATTTAAATTCTTAATATTACCACTAAAATTCCAAATTCCCATTCCAGATGTTCCCCATTCACCATCAGGAATAGTAATTAAAGCATTATTTCCAATAAAGTTTATATCTTCTACGTTAGCCATAATAGGTTTAAAAAAATATTGTCCACCAAGTAGATTTCCACACATCCATGCTCTATATGGGTTATCTATGCATGTGTCTAATGAATCACCAGATAGTCCCATTATATAGGTGGAGTTTTCTTTAAATTCTATATCGCCAGTTTTAGTTTGTGCAAACATGTGAATAAATGGCCATACGTCATTTGTAATACCATCCCCTTTGGCACCCCATTGTTCAGGTGTTGTAATATATTTTCCATCAGATGTTTTTGTAATTAATTTAGCAATTAAACCATTTTTTAAAGTATGATTTCCATATTCATCAACAGGAGTTGGAATATAGTTACTATTTTGTGCTGTTAGTTTAATATCATCAGGAAGTAGATAATACCATTCTTTATAACTTATTATTTCATATAAGGCTCCACCGTTATCATTATTTGAATAATAGCCGTTAGTTATAATTTTATCGCCAGTTTTTACATTCATTGAAAGCATAGATTCAACATTAGTTGCATAATAAGTGATATTACTTTCATGTTCGAATTCTATTGTTGAAGGAGAGTTAGTATATATATAGATGCTTGGAAGTTGACCATTAGAGCCAGAAGTAACACGGATATATTTTGAGTTAGAATCTGTTTGGATCATATTTAATCCACTTAAATGATAGAATCCATCAGCTTCATTAGCTCTTATACCTTTTATAAAATTTTTATTTTCATCATATAAAGCTCCAGAATGATATGCGTATCCAATTCCTATTGGTTCATAAAAATAAATGGTAGAATTTAGAGGTAATTCTATGAAATTAGAAGCCTTGTACGTTGTTTGAGATTTAACTTCACCTGTATCAGATAGAATATAGGAATTTGGAATATAGTCATCATATATTAATGGATCAAGTAAATACTCTTTATACTCTTTATTAATTGAATAATTATTAAAATCAAATATTAAATTATTACCGTAGTAAGCATTTTTTATTTTTTTATCTTCGTAATAAACAGTATTTATTTCATTATTATTAAATATTATCATAATAAACCTCTCAATAAGAATAAAATATTATATGATCAATATCCAAGATAAAGGATATTATCCTTTTTATCTATTTTATCCAGTTCTTCTAATGGATAAACTTGTATTTCTGTGATTAAGCTAGAAAATTTTTTTATTTCATTATCAACATATTCTTTAGTAGCATATTCATCAGTATTATCTGAAGGAGTTATTACTTCTGAATCTAATACTTCTACTTCAGCAATGTTGTCTACAGTTCCACCAAAGTATACAGGCGAAAGAGTATTATCATTAATTTTAAAAGTAAAGCGATATATAAAATCAAATGGATTAGTGAAATTTAATTCACCGGATAGTTTTACTCCTAACAATAAAATTAAATAATTATACTTTATATCTATAGGCTTTGATAGATTAATTTTTGAATTTGTTGTTATAGGAGTAGTAGCTAAGAAGTATTGTTTAAAGCTATTTTGCTTAGATGTGTCATTTGAATTTATTTGTTGAAGAGTGAATGATAAATTTTTATCACTTTCTAATATTGAATCTACTGATAAATTAATAGTAGTATTAACAAAGTTTGATACATCAAATATCCCTTCTACATAACAAAAATTGTTATTATAATTAGTAGCGGTTATTTTATAATTATTTGAATAAATCTCCATAATAATCCTCCTAAATTAGAATATAGTAAATATTATGAAAAATATACCAAAAATGTTACAGAAAATAAAAAATATAATATAATTATAATAAAAGGGTTATTATTTAAGAAATGGGGGACATTATGGAGCAAAAAAATAATTATTTAATTAATAAAGAAGTAGGTATAGAAGAGAGGGAAAGGATAAAATATTTAGATGTATTAAGAGGATTTTTAATATTGACAGTAGTTTTTGGACATATTATTGATGAAAATGACACTTTAAGTATTATTATATATACAATTCATATGCCTGCATTTTTCATAATTTCAGGAATGTTAAATAATATAAATAATAAAACAAAAACATTGAAATATATGGGAAAAAGATTAAAATCACTTATTATACCGTATATTATATTTTCCTTAATGACTATATTTATTCATATTTTTATTAATAAAGGTATTACAGGAGATATAAAATCTGAAATATTATCTGTAATAATAGGAAGAGGAGTTGGAGCAGTATGGTTTTTAATGGCTTTGTTTATAGCAGAATCTATTTATTTACTTTTAAATAGGATTATTAATAATAAAGTAATAAATATAATTATAATCACATTATTATTTATATTTGGAATAAATGGTAATAATGTTTATAATAGTTTTTACTTATTTGGTATTTATAGAGCATTAATAGCTTTAGGATTTTATAGTATAGGGATTTATATTAGTAATTATTTAAGAATAATTGATATTAATAATATAATGTAATTAAATCTGCAAAGCTACATGGCTTGATTGCAATTCAAAGGTTTTTTATTTTTGATACAATTTCACTTAA
>NZ_JAASHD010000034.1:0-40523 GCF_019734375.1 Clostridium sp. K04 | reverse complement strand
TTTCATACTTACGAACAGCTTGAAAAAGCTATAGATGAATATATAGAATTTTATAATACAAAAAGAATACAAAAAAACTAAAAGGCATGGCTCCACTTGAATATAGGAGTCATACCTTAGCATCATAATTTTTTATTATTTACCCTGTCTACTTGACGGGGGGCAGTTCACTGCCGATGGCTTTTTACATTAATAATATACTATATATCTCTTCTAAAATATTTCCCCTTAAAATCAACCTTTTCAATCAATCCATAAGCTTCTTTTCTAGCCTCCTGAACAGTTCTACCTCTACCAACAACAGATAAAACTCTTCCTCCACTAGTTCTAAGAACTCCATCTACTAATTGAGCTCCTGCTAAGAATACTTTATCCTTAATGCTTTCGTCAATAGTGATTTCGAACCCCTTTTCAAAAGTTCCAGGATACCCCTTAGAAGCTAAAACAACATTAACACAAGCTCCATCATACCATTTAACTTCAACTTCATCTAATCTACTGTTTAAAGCCGCTTGAACTAAATCAACTAAATCACTTTCCATTAAAGTTAATACAGATTGAGTTTCTGGATCTCCCATTCTTACATTATACTCTAAAAGATAAGTTCCTTTCTTTGTTATCATTAATCCAAAGAAAATAATCCCCTTAAAATCAAATCCTTCTTCTTGAATTCCCTTTAAGGTATTAGCAACTATATTTTCTTCAAACTCCTTCATTACCTCTTCAGTAACAAATGGATTTGGCGCTAAAACTCCCATTCCTCCAGTGTTTGGTCCTTTATCTCCATCAAAAATTTGCTTGTGATCTTTTCCTGAAATAAAAGGTATTAAGGTCTTACCATCTGTAATTGAAAGTATTGAAGCTTCTACACCTTCAAGAAATTCTTCAATAACAACCTTTTGACCTGCACCACTAAATATATCTGAAATCATGAAATCATTAATTGTTTTCATAGCTTCTTCTTTAGTTGCTGCAATTACAACACCTTTACCTGCAGCTAATCCATCTGCTTTAATAACTATTGGATATTCACAATTTTCTAAATAAGCTTTAGCTTTATCATATTCTGTAAAAGTTCCATATTGAGCTGTTTTAACTCCATATTTCTTCATGAAATCCTTAGAAAAAGCTTTACTTCCTTCTAATTGGGCTCCTCTGCTATCAGGCCCAAAGCATCTTAATCCTGCTGCTTTAAATTTATCTGTTATACCCTTTGTTAATGGATCTTCAGGTCCAACAAAAGTAAAAGCTATATTATTTTCTCTTGCAAATACTACCAACTCATCTAAATCAGTAATATTAACATTTTCACATTTATTTGTCGTTGCAGTTCCCCCATTACCAGGTGCTACAAATACCTTACTAACCTTTTCACTCTTAGCCAATTTCCAAGCAATAGCATGCTCTCTTCCACCAGAACCAACTAATAAAATTTTCATATAACATTACCTCTTCTCAAATATACTATTTTTTAAATTCACAGAAAGTCAGCCTAAGCTGACTTTCTACCTTCACTATTAACTCTTCACTCTTACTTCTTAACTATTCTTAGTGTTTAAAGTGTCTAATTCCTGTAAACACCATTGCTATTCCATGTTCATTACAAGCATCAATTGATTCTTGGTCTCTCATAGAACCACCTGGTTGAATTATTGCTTTAATTCCATACTTAGAACATTCATCAACGATATCTCTAAATGGGAAGAATGCATCTGAAGCTAAAATTGTAGCTCCTTCACCTCTTCTTAAAGCATCCATTGTTGGCCAAATTCTATTAACTTGTCCTCCACCAATTCCTACAGCAACACCGTCTTTAACTGTAACTATAGCATTCGATTTAACGTATTTAACTACCTTCATACCAAATAATAAATCTTTCATTTCGTCTTCAGTTGGAGTTTTTTCTGTAACAATCTTTAATTCATCTAAAAGCTTAGTATCTTCTTCTTGTACTAAGATTCCTCCATCAACAGTTACCATGAATCTCTTATCGCATGGTTTAACATTACATTTAATAACTCTTAAATTCTTCTTAGTTCTTAAAACTTCTAGTGCATCTTCATCAAACTCTGGAGCTGCAACTACTTCTAAGAATATTTTAACCATTTCTTCAGCAGTAGCTTTATCAACTTTCTTATTGATAGCAACTATTCCACCAAAGATAGAAGTTGGATCTACATCATGTGCTTTAGTATAAGCTTCTACAGCAGTCTCACCTATTGCAACACCACATGGAGTGTTATGTTTTAATGCACAACAAGCTGTTTCTTCAAATTCATTAGCAACTTTCCAAGCAATATCTAAATCCTTTATATTGTTATAAGAAAGTTCTTTACCATTTAATACTTCAAAGTCATTCATACCACCATCAAATTCATTTGAAATATAGTATGCAGCACTTTGATGTGGATTTTCACCATATCTTAAACTTTGCTTTTTCTTATATGAAATTGAAAGATATTCTGGATATTCTTCTTCATCACTCAACATAAAGTTTGAAATTGCAGCATCGTAAGCACTCATTAAGTTAAATACCTTACCAGCTAATTTCTTTCTTAACTTGTAGCTAACATCTCCAGTTTCCTTAATTTCAGTCATTACAGCTTCATAATCAGAAACATCTGAAATAACAACAACATCTTGGAAATTTTTCGCAGCTGCTCTAAGCATTGTTGGTCCACCAATATCTATAAATTCAACCTTTTCTTCAAAGCTTAAATCTTCTCTTACTTTTTCAAAGAAAGGATATAAATTAACTATAACCATATCTATTGTTTCAATGTTTCTTTCTTTTATAGTCTTCATATGTTCTTCATTATCTCTTATAGCAAGTATTCCTGCATGAATTATTGGGTGAAGAGTCTTAACTCTTCCATCTAGCATTTCTGGGAAATTAGTAACTTCATTAACTTCTGTTACAGCTACTCCATTATCTTTTAAGTGCTTATAAGTACCTCCAGTTGAAATAACCTCAACTCCACTTTCAGCTAAAAACTTTGAAAAATCTAAGATACCTGTTTTATCAAATACACTAATTAATGCTCTTTTAATCATGTAAAAATCCTCCCTATTTTAAAATATTTACTCTACCGTCTATAATTTCAACTTTACCTCTGCTTATTAAATCAATAGCTCTAGGTAACATTTTATGTTCCTCTACTAATACTCTCTTTTGAATATCCTCTGCAGTATCCTCAAAATATACTGGAACTGCTTCTTGAAGTATGATTGCCCCACCATCTACTTCTTCATTTACAAAATGAACTGTACATCCAGTAAACCTTACCCCTGAAGCTCTTACTGCATTATGTACATGCATTCCATACATTTTATCTCCACAAAAACTTGGAATTAGTGAAGGATGAATATTTACTATTCTATCTTTAAATACTTTTAATATTTCCCCATCTAATATTGAAAGATAACCAGCTAATACTATTAAATCAACTTTACCTTTAGTTAATTCTAATATTTTATTTGAAACTTCATCTCCATATTCTTTTCTTGAAACAACATAACTTGGAACTCCTGCGTTTTTAGCTCTTTCTAAGCCATAAATACCATCTTTACTTCCAATAACCATTTCAACTTTAAAAGAATCTTGTTCATAATCTAAAATTGATTGGAGGTTTGACCCTCCACCAGATACAAGTACTGCTACTTTAAGCAAACTCCTTCACCTCCAGCTGTTACAATACCAATTTCATAAGCTTTTTCACCTAATTCAATAAGGTCTTTAATAACAGAATCAACATCTTTTTCATCAACACATAATACAAAACCAATTCCCATGTTAAATGTATTATACATATGATCTCTGCTTACACCTTTATTAATCATATCTTCGAATATTGCAGGTAATGGATAACTATCTTTTCTTATTTCTGCAGTTAATTCAGAACCGTTAAACATTCTTGGAACATTTTCAATAAATCCTCCACCTGTTATGTGAGACATACCTTTAATCTCAAACTTTTCTATTAAGTTTAATATTGGTTTAACATATATCTTAGTTGGAGTAATTAATGTTTTCCAAACCTCTTCTCCATTAAATTCTTCATTTAAATCTGTATATAATTTTCTAACTAAAGAGAAGCCATTTGAATGTACTCCTGAAGAAGCAATACCAATTAGCTTATCTCCTGGTTTAATATTTTTTCCATTTATTATTTTATCTTTATCTACAATACCTACTGCAAATCCTGCAATATCATATTCTCCTTCTTTATAAAAACCTGGCATTTCAGCAGTTTCTCCACCAACTAAAGCACACTCTGACATAACGCATCCATCAGAAACACCTTTAACTAAATCAGAAGCTACTTCTGCTTCAAGCTTTCCACAAGCTATATAATCTAAGAAAAATAATGGTTTTGCTCCATGACATAAAATATCATTTACGCACATAGCTACACAGTCAATTCCAACTGTATCGTACTTCTTAGTTTTAAATGCTAATTCAAGCTTAGTTCCAACACCATCTGTACCCGAAACTAAAACTGGCTTTTTATATCCTTCTGGTAATTCAACCATTCCAGCAAAACTTCCAAGACCATTTAAAACATATTCACTCATTGTTCTTTGTGCATATTCTTTTATAAGCTTTACTGACTTATAACCTTCTTCTATATTAACCCCAGCCTCTTTATAAGTTATCATTTAAATTACCTACCTTTCAGTTTCTATTGGTGTCGCAACTGGATATATTCCATTGAAACATCCTACACAATATCCTTGATTTGCATTAAAGCACTTGTACATACCATCCATTGATAAATATCCTAAAGAATCGCAGCCAATTATTTCTCTCATTTCTTCTATAGAATGATTAGCTCCTATAAGATCTTTTCTGTAAGGAGTATCAATTCCAAAGTAACATGGATATTGAACAACTGGAGATGCTACTAAGAAGTGAACTTCTTTAGCTCCTGCTCTTCTTAATGATTCTACTAAATGCTTTGAAGTCGTTCCTCTTACTATAGAATCATCTATAAGAATAACTCTCTTATCTTTAATATTTACCTTTAAAGGATTTAACTTAACCGCTACAGCTCTTTCTCTTACCTCTTGAGATGGTGTAATAAATGTTCTTCCTACATATCTATTCTTTACAAATCCAGTATCATAAGGTACTCCTGATGCTTTAGCATATCCTATTGCCGCTGGTATACCTGAATCTGGAACTGCAACAACTACATCTGCATCTATTGGGAATTCTTTATATAATTGTTCTCCAGCTCTAACTCTTGATTCATGAACATCTAATCCATCTATTATAGAATCTGGTCTAGCAAAATATATATACTCAAAAGCACAAGTTTGACATTGAGTATTTTCAGAATATCTATATGAATTTATTCCATTTTCATCAATTACAACAATTTCACCTGGCTCAATATCTCTAACTAACTCTGCACCAATTGCATCTAAAGCACAACTTTCTGAAGTTAATACATAGCCTTCTTCAATTTTTCCTAAACTAAGAGGTCTTATTCCATGTGGATCTCTTACACCAATAAGCTTATTTTCAGTTAATATAACCATTGCAAATGATCCTCTAACAGCTTGAATAGCATCTAATACAGCTCTTTCAACACCTTTTTTAGCGCCTCTTGCAATTAAATTAGCAATTACTTCTGAGTCAATTGATGTATGGAATATATGTCCTCCATCTTCTAATAACTCTCTAATAACATCTGCATTAACTAAAGTTCCATTATGAGCCATAGCTATTGGTCCTAGCTTTGTTTGGCTTAATAATGGCTGTGCATTTTCTATTCTAGTATCACCACTTGTTGAATATCTAACATGTCCAATAGCAGCAAATCCCTTTAAACTATCTATATCTTCTTGAGAAAATGCTTCTGTTATAAGCCCCATTCCTTTTTTAATATTTATATCTTCACCATTTGCAACAGCTATACCCGCACTTTCTTGCCCTCTATGTTGAAGTGCATATAGACCGTAATATGTTACTGAAGCAACATCTAATGGATTATTAGAATAAATACCAAATACTCCACATTCATCTTTAAATTTATCATTACTTGGATCCATTATAATATTGTCCAACTTTAGATTCATACTCCTACCCCCGTTAATTAGTTAATAGTTTTGAGTTAATAGTTATTAGTTCTGAGTTAGTAGTTTAGGTAGAAACTGCTATCGTAGTTTCTTAAAGTTTATTTTTCCTAAAACTGATTTGAATCAACTTTATTCCTCAACTTACCACTTGTAACTTGAAACTTGAAACTATCTAAACTATTCTTGTATTCTCTTTAAGATTTCAACATATGCATCTTTAACATTTCCAAGATCTCTTCTGAATCTGTCTTTATCTAACTTTTCTCCAGTAGTTGCATCCCAGAATCTGCAAGTATCTGGTGAAATTTCATCTGCTAAAACTATATCTCCGTTATATCTACCAAACTCTAATTTAAAATCTATTAATCTTATGTTAGATTTTAAGAACATATCCTTTAAAATATCATTTATTTTTGCTGTTAAAGAATAAATCTTTTCTAATTCTTCAAAAGTTGTTGCTCCTATAGCAACTGCATGGTAATCATTTATTAATGGATCTCCTAGTGAATCATCCTTGTATGATAATTCAAATACTGTTGTTTTAAGTTCTGTTCCTTCTTCTAATCCTAATCTCTTAGCCATTGAACCAGCTGCAACATTTCTTACAATCACTTCTAGTGGTACTATTTCAACCTTTTTACATAATTGTTCTCTATCATTTAGCTTTTCAATAAAGTGAGTTGGAATTCCCTTGTTATTTAACATTTCAAATAACATTGACGTAATTGCATTGTTTAAAACACCTTTATCTTCGATTTGACCTTTCTTTTCGCCATTAAAAGCCGTTGCATCATCTTTGTAATATACTACAACTTCATCAGCCTTATCTGTAGCATATATTTTCTTTGCCTTACCTTCGTACATCATTTCTAATTTTTCCATTATAAATCCACTCCTTCACCATTTTCAGCTATAAACTTTTCTTTCATTTCTTTTCTATATTCAACTAATTTAGCTTTTAATTCTTTATCTCCAACAGCTAACATTTGAACTGCAAGCATTCCAGCATTGTAAGCATTATTTATTCCAACTGTTGCAACAGGAATAGATTTTGGCATTTGCACTATTGAAAATAATGCATCTAATCCTTCAATAGCTCCTTTACAAGGAACTCCTATAACTGGCATTGTTGTTTGAGAAGCTATTACTCCAGGTAAGTGTGCTGCAAGTCCTGCACCTGCTATTACAACTTCACATCCTTGTGCTTCACATTCTCTTAAAGTTTCTTCTAACTTTTCTGGAACTCTGTGAGCTGATAAAACAAATGCTTTATACTCAATTCCGAATTCTTTTAAGCAGTTAGCTGCTCCTCTCATTATTTCTGTATCAGATTTAGATCCAAAAAATATTGCTACCTTCATTTTTAAAACCACCTTTTTGTAGTTAGTAGTTTTTAGTTAATAGTTAGTAGTTTAGGTAGAAACTCCTTAATAAGTTTCTAAAATCAATTACGCTGACTTTATTCTTTAACTTTTAACTATTAATTCTTAACTCTTAACTATTTTAAATTTTATTTAAAATACTTAACTCCTGATTCGAAAATCTTTTGATCAAAGTTTCCTGGTACGTTTTTATATAGGTTTTCTCCAATTCTTTCAGAGTGTCCCATTTTCCCTAAAACTCTACCATCTGGACTTGTTATACCTTCTATTCCAAGCATTGACCCATTTGGATTAAATGGCATGTCTAATGCTATATTTCCTTTATTATCAACATATTGAGTTGCTACTTGTCCATTTTCAACTAATTGTTTTAATAGTTTTTCTGGAGCAACAAATCTACCCTCTCCATGAGAAATTGCAACATTGTGGATGTCTCCTAATTCTACTCCACTAAACCATGGTGATTTCTTAGAAACAACCTTAGTCTTAATTATTGAACTCATATGCCTATTAATTTCGTTATAAGTTAATGTTGCCATATCTTCTTCAATATCAACTATTTCACCATAAGGTACTAATCCTAACTTAATTAATGCTTGGAAGCCGTTACAAATACCTAACATTAATCCATCTCTATTCTTTAATAAATCCATAACTGCATCTTTAATTCTTTCGTTTCTAAATACTGTTGATATGAATTTACCTGAGCCATCTGGTTCGTCTCCAGCCGAGAATCCACCAGGTAACATTATTATTTGACTTTCTCTAATTTGCTTTTCTAAGTTTTCAATTGACTCTGCAAAAGCTTCTTTAGAGTAATTTCTAAATACTAAAGTTTCTGTTTTTGCTCCAGCATTTCTAAATGCTCTTTCACAATCATATTCGCAGTTTGTCCCTGGGAATACTGGAATTATTACCTTTGGTTTAGCAACCTTTATAATAGGTGATTTAACATTTGATTCATTGTATAAGACTTCCTTAACTGATTCATTTTTATCAGTAGTTTTAATTTTAAATACCTTTGATAATTTCTTTTCATAAGTTTCTTCTAAAATATTTAATTTTAAATTCAAATCATATTCTTGTGAAACTATTAATTCATCTTTAATTGTGCATCCTATTGCCTTGTAAGCGCATCCTTTAAATTCTTCATCTACATTTACATCAGATTTTACTTCTAAAACTAAACTTCCATAGTTTAATCCGAATAACTCCTCTTTAGTTAGATTAGAGAATTTAACCCCAATTTTATTTCCGAAAGCCATCTTTGAAAGTGTTTCAGAAGCTCCACCAAACTTAACGCTTGAAGCTGATATTACTTTACCTTCTAAAATAAGCTCATGTAACTTCTCTAAATTCTTTTTATATCCTTCTACCTTTAATGTGTAATCTTCATTTCTTTCTGCCATTAAGAATACTAATTTTGAACCAACTTCTTTAAATTCTGCACTAATTATATTCTTTGCCTTTTCTACTCCAACAGCAAAAGCTACTAATGTTGGAGGTACATCTACATCTCCAAAACTTCCAGACATTGAGTCTTTACCACCAATTGCAGGTATTCCTAAATCTATTTGTGCTTGGTATGCACCAAGTAGTGCTGCAAATGGTTTACCCCATCTTTCTGGACTCTTTCCTAATTTTTCAAAATACTCTTGAAGAGTCAATCTTGCTTTTCTGTAATCTCCACCTACAGCTGCAAGCTTTGTAACTGCTTCTATTATTGAGTAGTATGCCATATGATATGGACTCCATACTCCTAAATCTGGATTTAATCCATAACTCATTATTGTAGCCTCTTCACTTACTCCATTTAATACTGGAATCTTAGCAACCATTGCTTCTTGTTCTGTATTTGCATCCCTACCACCATATGGCATAAGAACTGTTCCTCCACCAATAGTAGAGTCAAATCTTTCAACTAATCCTTTTTGTGAAGCAACATTTAATTTTGTTAAGTTATTTAACCACTCTTCTTTAACATTTACATCCCCAACTGTTAAAGGATATTCTCCTGGTAACTTAACTTCTACATTAGTTACTTGTCTTGCCCCATTTGTATCTAAGAAGCTTCTC
Source organism: Clostridium sp. K04 (assembly GCF_019734375.1). Classification (NCBI taxonomy): domain Bacteria; kingdom Bacillati; phylum Bacillota; class Clostridia; order Eubacteriales; family Clostridiaceae; genus Clostridium; species Clostridium sp. K04. The sequence goes on along the minus strand of NZ_JAASHD010000034.1, from coordinate 30,981 downwards.
TTTAAGTTAACTATTTCTTTACCTCTCCAATACATTCTTAATCTTTCAGTATCTGTAACTTCTGCAACAACAACCGCTTCTAAGTTTTCTACTTTAGCTAACTCTATAAATCTATCTACATTTTCCTTATTAACTACTACAGCCATTCTTTCTTGTGATTCAGAAATTGCAATTTCAGTTCCATCTAAACCTTCATATTTTTTAGGAACTTTATCTAAATTGATATCTAACCCTCTGGTTAATTCCCCAATTGCTACTGAAACTCCCCCAGCTCCAAAGTCATTACATCTTTTAATCATTTGAGCTATTTCAGCATTTCTAAATAATCTTTGAATTTTTCTTTCTGTTGGTGCATTACCTTTTTGAACTTCTGCTCCACATTCATTTATTGAATCTTCAGTATGTTCCTTCGATGAACCTGTTGCTCCCCCAACACCATCTCTTCCAGTTCTTCCTCCAAGAAGAATTACTATATCACCAGATTGTGGTTCTTCTCTTATTACATTTTCTTTTGGTGCTGCTGCTATAACAGCACCAACTTCCATTCTTTTAGCAACATAGTTTGGATGATATACTTCTGAAACTTGTCCAGTTGCTAACCCAATTTGGTTACCATATGAGCTATAGCCATGAGCCGCTCCTAAAGTAATTGTTCTTTGTGGTAATTTACCTTTTATAGTATTCTCTACTGGTACTGTTGGATCTGCTGCACCAGTAACTCTCATTGCTTGATATACGTATGTTCTACCTGATAGTGGGTCCCTTATAGCCCCTCCTAAACAAGTTGCTGCTCCACCAAAAGGTTCAATTTCAGTTGGGTGATTGTGTGTTTCATTTTTAAACATCACTAAGTATTCTTCATTACCCTTATCTGTTTCTATGTTAACTTTTATTGAACAAGCATTTATTTCTTCAGAAACATCTAGGTCGTCTAGCATACCTCTTTTTCTCATTTCTTTCATAGTAATAACTGCTATATCCATTAACGTTTCGTCTCTATCAGTTTCTCCATAAACGAAATCTCTTGATTTTAAATATGCTTCATATGATTTTTGTGCTGCATTGTTTAATTCACCTATTTCAAAAGTTACATCTTCAATTGCAGTACTGAATGTTGTATGTCTGCAGTGATCTGACCAATAAGTATCAATTACCCTTATTTCAGTAATAGTTGGTGTTCTTTCTTCACTTTTAAAATAATCTCTTATCATCAATAAGTCATCCACACTCATTGCTAGTCCTAATTCTTTATGGAAGTCTTCTATTTCTTTTCTATCTTTATTAATAAAATTATGAAGTATTTCTACATCGTTAGGCTCTGCTAATTTTGAAGAAAGTTCAATATTATCTATTGCTACTTCTCTAGAATCTACAGGATTTATATAGTAACTCTTAATTTTTTCTATATCTTCTTTAGTTAATTTTCCTTTCAAAACTATAACCTTAGCTGATTTTACTTCAACTCTTTCCTCAGCTCCTAATAATCCAATACATTCAGATGCTGAGTCAGCTCTTTGATCATATTGTCCTGGTAAAAATTCTACAGCAAATGCTATTTCATCATCACTTATAGGAAGATTTTCTTCATATAAATTATCTACTGTCTTTTCAGCAAATATTGTATATAAAGATTTTTGATAGTATTCCTCTTTCATTTCACCTAATATATACTTATTTACTACTCTTACAGCTTGAAGATTTTCTATTCTTAAATTACTTTTGAAATCTTCCATAAGACTCTTAGCTTCAACATTAAAGCCATCTTTTTTTTCTACAAAAATGCATTTAAACCCTAACATTCTATACCTCCACATACATATTTTTCAAAACACGAACATTATTATATTTTTTATTTATATTCTTCGTGTTAATTAAATATTACCAATTCGATTTATATTTGTCAACATTACCAGATATCATTTAACATATTTTTCGTCATATATCCGAATTTTAATCAAATTTTACTATTTTTAATTCGTTTTATTTGCTATTTATCAATTTTATATCCAAAAATAAACTTTTACTGTATTAACATTATTAAAATTAGCAATACTATATAGCATAAATTTATAAATATAATAGAAGGAGTGATTTTATGAGACTTCCTAAACATATTGGCATTATTCCTGATGGCAATAGACGTTGGGCTGAAAATAATGGTCTTTCAAAGGAAAAGGGTTATAACATAGGTATTAATCTTGGACTTGTACTATTTAAACTATGTGAAAATCTAGGTATAAAAGAAATAACTTACTATGGATTTACTACTGATAATACTAAAAGACCTACTGTTCAAAAGGATGCATTTATAAAAGCTTGTATAGATGCTGTAAAGTTACTATCTAATGAAAACGCAGAATTACTAGTTATTGGAAACATCGAATCTCCTTGCTTCCCCCCTGAATTGTTACCTTTTACAACAAGAAGGACTTTTGGAAAAGGTGGAATAAAGGTAAACTTTTTAGTTAATTATGGTTGGGAATGGGATTTAAACTTATCTAGACAAACACATACCAAAAGAAATAATTTAGATTTAGTATTACACTCAAAAGATATTTCTAGAATCGATTTAATTATTCGATGGGGTGGAAGAAGAAGATTAAGTGGTTTTTTACCTATACAATCAGTTTATTCTGATTTTTATGTAGTTGATGATTATTGGCCTGATTTTAAACCTCAACATATATACGATGCACTAGAATGGTATTCAACTCAAGACATTACATTAGGAGGTTAAGCCTTAATTCAAGGATGTGATTTAAATGAAAAAAGCAATTGTTATTGGTGGTGGTATAGGTGGTTTATCTATAGCTGCTAGGTTATTAAAGGATGGTTTTAATGTTGATTTATACGAAAAAAACAAATCGCTTGGTGGCAAAATTAGTCAAGTTAAATTTGCTGATTTTAAATTTGATTTAACTGCTTCCTTGCTAATGATTCCTAATGATTATACTGAAATTTTTTCTTATTGTAATAAAAATTATAAAGATTATTTTTCTTTTATTCCTCTTAACAATCTTTATAAAGTTTTTTATTATGATAATACAAATTATACTTTTCAAACAGACTTACCATCTCTTTGTAAAACTATAAATAATATAACAAATAATGATTTAAATGATATGTATTCTTACTTTAACTTTTTATCAACCAATTATAAAAAATATTTATTAGCTGAAAAATATTTTTTAAATACATCATTTATAAATACTAATAACTTTTTTAATCCATTAACTTTAAGTAAAGTTTATAAATTACATACTTTAAACTCTTGCTATAAAGACTGTAAAAAGTTTATATCATCTGAAAAATTAATAAATTATATTTTGTTTCAATCTATGTATGTAGGAGTATCTCCCTTTAGTTCCCCTAGTATTTATAATTTAATTCCTTCGGCAACTCAATATCAAGGACTTTATTATATAAAAGGTGGAATGTATTCCTATATTCAATCATTAAGAAAATTAATTTTAGATCTTGGTGGTAAAATTCATCTTTCTTCTCCAGTAGATGAGATATTATTAAAAAATAATACCGCTATAGGGATTAAAATAAAAAATAAAAACATACATAGTGACTTAGTAGTTTGTTCAAGTGATTATTCTTATGCAATTAATAATTTACTAAAAGATAAATCTATCACTCAGATATCAAAAAACATTAATAATCTTGAACACTCCTGCTCTACTTTTATTATTTATTTAGCTTTAGATAAAAAGTATCCTTTACTTAATGTACATAATATATTTATTAATAAGGATTTCAGAAAAAACATAGAGGCTCCTTTTAAAGGAAAGCTCTCATCTAATCCGTCACTCTATATTTATTGTCCTAGTTCTATAGATAATTCACTTTGTCCTTTAGGATGTGAAACAATAAATATTATGGTGAGAGTTCCAAATTTACTTTATAAAAATATTTATTGGAATAGTGATACCATCAGTAAATTAAGCAATAACTTGTTGAGTATTGTTTCAAAAATTCCAGGATTAGAAGATCTACAATCTCATATATTGTTTAAACATCATTTAACTCCTATTGATTTAAAAAATATATTTAATACCTATGCAGGATCTGCATTTGGAATAAGCCATAATTTAAATCAAAGTTTAGTATTTAGGCCTCAATGTACATTACCAAAGATTAAAAATTTATACTTTACAGGTGCTTCAATACATCCTGGTAATGGAACATCTATGGTATTAAAAAGCTCAAAAATCTGTTCAGAAATAATAAAAGAATAAAAAAAGTGCCACAAGATACTTCTTGCGACACAATCCTACGTAACCTAAAAGGTCATTAATATTTTTTCCTTAAAATTTCATTTTATTCAAGTATTAATTTATATTCATTACTTGACATACACTATTAGAAACTATTAAAATTTAATGACCATTATTTTAAGGAGAGATTAAATGATTATCGGAAAAGAACTACAAGATGAAAATAAATACTTAAATAAAACAATAGGAAAAATTACTGATTTACTTAATAGCTATGGTGTTTCAAGTGAAGAACAAGATAAAGAAATAATAAAGCATAGAAAATTTTTATGGGATAATAGAAATGAATTAGATGAAATTGAAATAAATGAAAACTGTGGACAGGTTGCATTAAATGAACAATTGCACGCTAAGAAAATATCAAGAATTAGAACTTTAGAAAAGCAACTTTCTAATCCTTATTTTGCTAGAATTGATTTTAAGGAAGACGGCGAAGAATCAGAAAGTTTTTATATAGGTCTATCAACTGTAGAAGATGAAGATAATTTTGATATTTTTGTATTCGACTGGCGTTCTCCTGTTGCTAATATGTTTTATGACTTTGAAGTTGGTCCTGCATATTATGATGCTCCAGTTAGAAGAATAGAAGGTCATATAGAATTCACTAGACAATATAACATTAGAAATGGTGAAATAGTCTTTATGCATAACTCAAATGAAAGTTTATGTGATGAGGCTTTAACATCAATGTTAAGCGGAAATGCTACTGATAAGATGAAAAACATAGTTGCTTCTATTCAAAAAGAACAAAATGATATTATAAGAAGTGATGATAGCAAAATACTATTCATTCAAGGTGCTGCTGGTTCTGGTAAAACATCTATAGCATTACATAGATCTGCTTACCTATTATACAAGCATAGAAAAAATCTTAGCGCTGATAATATTTTAATCTTCAGTCCAAATGAAGTTTTTGCAGAGTATATTTCTGATGTATTACCTGAGCTTGGTGAAAGTAATATACGTCAAACTACATTTGAAATTTTTTCAAAGAGATTCTTACCATCAAATTATTTATATGAAAGCAAAAATGATCATTTAGATTATATTTACTCTAATCATACTGATTTAAAAACATTCAAATTAAGAACTAAATCTATGGAATATAAAAATACTTTAGATTTTATGAATACTTTAAATAAATTTATATTAGATATTCCAAGACTTATTACTAATGTAACTCCTATTACAATTGAAGGTGTACAAATAGTTAGCAAAAAATCAGTAGAAAAAACTATATTTGAAAGATTTAAGGATATTCCTTTCTTGAACAGAATTGATGTTGTTAAACAAAGTTTATTCTCTCAAGTAGAAAATAAATATTTATCTTCAAAAGATAATTCTCATTTTGATTATGTTGAAGATAAAAAAACATTCTATGATTTTTGTAAAGCACAAGTTGACTTACAAGTTGATGCTATGATTAAAACACTTGATAGTGTTGCTATTTATAAATCTCTTTGGAGTAATATTGAAAAGTATACAGATATTGATTTAAACAATACAAAAGATTTAACTTTAAATTATTTAAACAATAACGAAGTAAAGTTTGAAGATATTACTTCTATAATTTATATAAGATCTTCATTAGAAGGTTTCAGAAGTTACGGAAATATGAAACATGTTTTAGTGGATGAAGCTCAAGACTATAGTCCATTATTCTACGAAATAGTTAAAAGATCTTTCCCAAATGCTTCACTAACAATTATGGGTGATTTAAATCAAAGAATTGATAAACATTCTAATGTAAAAAGTAGAAATAGTATAACTAATGTATTTAATGATGTTAAAACAGTAGTTTTAACTAAAAGCTATCGTTCAACAGGTAATATAACTAACTTTACTAAGGATATTTTAGAAACCCACGAACCTATAGAAGCTGTTGATAGAATTGGTGATAATCCAACTATTCATATTGTTAATAATAATTTAGAAGAAAGGATTTCTACTAAGATAAATGAAATGAAAGATAAAGGTTATAAATCTATAGCTATTATTTGTAAAAATAAAGAAAATAGTAAAAAACTTTATTCTTCTTTAAAAGAACTAAATGATGATATAAACTTAATAATTAGTGATAAATGTGAATTTAAGATTGGTATTAATGTAATATCTTCATATATTGCAAAAGGATTAGAATTTGATGGAGTTATTTTAGCTGATGGTGAAAGTTATCTATCAATTGAAGATAAGCATTTATTCTATACTGCTTGTACAAGAGCATTACATGAATTGCATATATATACCAATACTTCATTAGAAAATATACTACCTCAAGATAATAGCTTGTATACCCTAATTGATAATTAATTTATAAAATAACTAATTTAAATAGAGCTAACATATAAACGAACTCCTTTTAATATTTATTTTAGTATTTTTCATAAGCACTTTTAATTATATATAATAAAAAAGCATCGTATAAATTCATACGATGCTTTTTTATATTAATTATCTTTCTTAAGCATTTCTCCAATAGCTGCTATGCTACCAAGTGATGATAAAGTTTCATTTGGTAATATAAGCTTATTAGCTGGATTTTTAGCCATTTCTTTAAGTGCTTCAACTTGTTTAAGTGCTATAACTGTTTCATTAGTTCCTGATTCAATAATAGCCTCATTTACTTTTCTAATAGCTTCTGCTTCAGCTATAGCTATTTGTTCTATAGCCTTAGCCTTACCTTCTGCTTCTAAAAGTTGAGATTCTTTTAAACCTTCAGCTCTTCTAATATTAGCTTCCTTTTCTGCTTCAGCTTCAAGAATTTTAGCTCTCTTTTCACCTTCAGCTTTTTCTATTTGAGATTGTCTTTGACCTTCAGCCACTAATATAGTAGCTCTCTTATCTCTTTCAGCTTTCATTTGCTTTTCCATAGCTTGTTGTATTTCAGCTGGTGGAATTATGTTCTTAATTTCAACTGATAGCACCTTTATACCATAAGCATCAGTAACCTCATCAATAATACCAAGTAATTGTTGATTTATACTATCTCTTCCTGCAAGAACTTCATCTAATGTCATATTACCTAGTATATTTCTTATGTTTGTTGTAGCTGAATAAACTATACCTGCTTTATAATCTTCAATATTATATACTGCATCTTTTGCATTAAGCATCTTATAGAAAATAACATTATCAACAGAAATTTTAACGTTATCTTTAGTAATAACTGATTGTGGTGGTACATCTAAAATTTGTTGCTTAGTTGATACTTTTTTTCTTACAAAGTCTACACCTGGAATTACAAAGTGCCACCCTGGTTCTAAAATTTTATGGAATTGTCCTAGTCTTTCTACTACATATAAGTACCCTGTATTTACAACTTTAATTGATGATAATAGCACTAATAAAATAATCACTAATAATGCTACTAAAAATATTAATCCTGACATTTTAATCCTCCTTCGAACTTACAATTAACTTATTTCCTTCAATACCTGTAATTGTATATTCTTCACCTTTTTTTATTACTCTTCCCTTATTATAAGCAGTCCAATAAATACCACTTACCTTTATCTTTGAGTTCTTCCCCATATCCTCTTCTGCAATCATTGTTCTACCTATATAGGTTTGTTCCATCGTTGGTACATGATTAACATCAGCCTTGAATTTCTTTTTTGCCCAAGGATAACCAATAGAAACAGTTGCAACTCCAACAATTAAAAAGGCTATTATTTGCCATACAACAGTAACTTCAAATAAAGAAAGTATTATTGCAACTATAGCTCCTAAAGAAAACCACATAAATATGAAACTACTAGTAATAACATCAATAGCAATTAAAAAAACTGCAACAAGTATCCAACTAATTACCTCAACCATTATTTTTCCCCCTTTCCTGATTTATTACTAAACCATTCATTATAATTTAATTATATACTATATTATTCTTCTTTTGTATTAATTCTTCCAAATAGTTAAATCTTAACTACAAACTCATTATAATATAGTTTAAATCTTTTTGCAAGTTATTTTTTATTGTTTTATAAGGTATTTATTATCTCTTAAAACGTTTAGATTTATCTATTTTTTAAATAATTTGATTTTCTAAGGTTTTCCTTTTATTATTTATTTATATGTATTTTATTAGAGAACTAATACAATACTAAAATTATATAACGTATTGGAGATGATATTATGGATTTTATAAAAGTAGGATCTGCATGTCCTAAAACTAAAGTTGCAGATGTTATTTTTAATGTTGAAAATATATGCTCATGTATTAATGATGCTTATAATAAAGATGTTAAATTTTTAGTTTTTCCCGAACTATCTATTACTTCTTATACCTGTGCTGATTTATTTTTAACTTCTACATTAATAAATAAATCTATAGAAGGAATTAAATTAGTTTGCGAAAATAGTATTAATAAAGATATGTTAATTGCTGTTGGATGTCCTCTTGTGCATAACAACGTTCTTTATAATGCAGCATTTATTATTTTTGAAGGAAAGATTCTTGGAATAGTTCCTAAATCATATATTCCAAACTATAGCGAATTTTATGAAAAAAGATGGTTTACATCTGCTGCTATGTTAGTTGATGAAACTGTAGATTTACCTTTCCAAGATAATATACCACTAGGTACAAACTTGCTATTTACTGCTGGAGATTATAAGTTTGGTATAGAAATTTGTGAAGATCTTTGGGTAACAATACCTCCAAGCTCTTATCTTTCACTTCTAGGTGCTAATATTATAGGTAATCTTTCTGCATCAAATGAATTAGTAAGTAAAAAAGATTATAGACTTTTATTAATTTCTAATCAAAGTGCTAGATGTATGTCATCTTATATTTACTCTTCAGCTGGTGTACATGAATCTACAACTGATTTATTATTTAGTGGTCACTTAATAATAAGTGAAAATGGTTCTATATTAAAAGAAAATAATAGATTTCAAAGAGAAAATGAAGTTATAACTTCTTGTATAGATGTATTTAAGCTAAATGCTGAAAGATTAAAAAACTTAAGCTATAGAGATGCTTCTAAAATTGTACCTTTTAAAGCTAAAAACATTAACTTCAATTTTAAAAGCACAGAAATTAAAGATTTTGATAGATATGTAGATAAACATCCATTTGTTCCATCTAATGAACATGAAAGAGAAGAAAGATGTAAAGAAATATTCAATATTCAATCATCAGCACTTGCAAAACGTTTAGAACATACTAATCTAAAAAAAGCAGTAATAGGAATTTCTGGTGGACTTGATTCAACTTTAGCTTTACTAGTCATAGTAAAAACATTTAAATTACTTGGAATCGATAATAAAAATATTATAACTATTACTATGCCTGGATTTGGTACTACTGATAGAACATATAATAATGCTTTAACACTTTGTAGAGAATTAGGTACCGATTTAAGAGAAATAAATATCGTTGAAGCTTCCCTTCAACATTTTAAGGATATTGGTCATGATAAAGATATACATGATGTAACTTATGAAAATGTTCAAGCAAGAGAAAGAACTCAAATATTAATGGATTTAGCTAACAAAGAAGGTGGCTTACTAATAGGAACTGGCGATCTTTCTGAACTTGCACTTGGATGGTGTACTTATAATGGCGATCATATGAGTATGTATGCTGTTAATCCTTCAATTCCAAAAACGCTAGTTAGATACTTAGTTAAATATGTAGCAGAAAAAGAATCTACAGAAGAAGTTTCTCATACTTTATTAGATATTTTAGATACTCCTGTTAGTCCTGAACTTTTACCAAAAAGTGAAAAGGGGGATATTGTTCAAAAAACAGAAGATATCGTTGGTCCATATGAACTTCACGACTTCTTCTTATATCACTTTATTAAACATGGTTCTTCAAAAGAAAGAATTGAACTTCTTGCTAAGGCAGCATTTAAAGATGATTACTCTGAAGAAGAAATAAATAAATGGCTTGATAAATTTATTTATAGATTCTTTACTCAACAATTTAAGAGAAGTGCATTACCTGATGGTCCTAAAGTTGGTTCAATTTCTTTAAGTCCTCGTGGCGACTGGAGAATGCCATCTGATGCTTCATTTAATTCATTTAGATAGCAAAAAGAGTGATTTTATTCACTCTTTTTTACTAATTATTTTAAACTCCATTATAAAATAAAAAAATAAGGAAATTTATATCAGAATATAAATTTCCTTACTTAATTATTTTCTTACTTGTTTTAATTTTTCTTCTACCATTTGTATTAACTTAATTTTATCATCTTCATTATTTACAACATCCATGACATTCATATCAATTACTAATACTTCAGATGCTTTATAATGATTTTTTACCCAATTATCATAGTCTTTCCATAAGAAATGATAATATTCTTTTAAACTATCATCAACTTCGAAATCTCTTCCTCTTAATTTGATTCTATTCATAACAGTTTCAAAAGAACCTTTTAGATAAATCATTATATCTGGTGCCTTCTTTGGAAGTGATTCTAGTTCTTCCATCATATTATTTAATAAATTTTCATATATGTCCATTTCTAATTGTGATATTCTTCCAAGCTCCATATTCTTCTTAGCAAAATACCAATCTTCATATATAGATCTATCTAATACATTATTGTCATTAACTAACGCTTCTTTTATACTTTTGAATCTAGTATTTAAAAAATATAATTGTAATAAGAAAGGATATCTTTTTCTTTGTATCTCTTCTTCAGACTCACTATAAAATAACGGCAAAAGTGGATTATCATCAACAGATTCATAAAAAACATCTGATTGAAAATGCTCTCCTAGAATTTTTGCTACTGAACTTTTTCCTAAGCCTATCATTCCACCAACTACTAACAACATACTTCACCTATCCTTTACTATTCATCCTTAGTGCTCATTAATGATAACTTGTATTTATTTTTAAATCAAGACTTGACATAAGAAAAAGGCATATAAATACAAATTATTTATATGCCTTATTACATTTATTTCATTTTTAAAGTATCGATATATTTAACTGCACTTAATGATGCTATATTACCTTCTCCAGCAGATTTAATATATTGATATGGTTTTCCTACACAATCTCCTGCTGCAAAACATCCTGGAATATTGCATTTCATTTCTCTATCAACATGAATATGTCCATCTACTATTTCTAGTCCCGGTACTAACTGTCCAGGTGATATACTATCTTTTAATATAAATACTCCATCTGTTTCTAATTCACCATCTTCCAATTTAACTGAAGAAACCTTTGCTTCTCCAACTATTTCTAATGGTTTTTTAGCAACTACTTCTATATTTTCATTTAAACTAGTTTCACCTTTATACATTGGAATATAATAAACTTTTCCAGCAAGCTCACTAACATAATTGGCTTCTTCTTCTGCTTCTTTATTATATCCTATTATTGTTACAGTTTTTCCTTTATAAAGAGGCGCATCACATGTAGCACAATAACCTACACCTTTACCTATTAATTCCTCTTCACCTTTTATTGGTTTTGTATATTCCATTCCAGTAGCTAAAATTACAGTTGTAGCTTCATACATTTTCTCATTTACCATTAAGGCAAAGTAATCACCCATGGCATATATGTTATTAACTCTTTCTTCTGTAATTTCAATGCCCATCTTATCTATATGCTCAAGAAATTTATCTTTAACATCAGCTCCATTTACTCCATAAAAACCTAAGTAATTATTAATCTTAGGAGCTTTACTTAATTTATGACTTAATTCCTTATTACCAAAAATAATAAACTTTTTATTTCTTATTTTTGCATTAAGAGCTGCAGATAATCCTGCTGGACCACTACCTACTATGGCTATATCATATCTTTCCATAGTAACCTCTACCTTCTAAAGATGTTTTTCAACAGCTTCTTTTAATTGATTCTTTGGCATGAATCCAACTAAAGTATCAACAGGTGCTCCATTTTTAAATACCATTATTGTTGGTATACTTGCAACTCTGTATTTACCAGCTAAATTTGGACATTCATCAACATTAACTTTTGTAAATTTAGCATTTGTTAATTCTCCTGCAACTTCTTCAAAGATAGGTCCTATCATTTTACAAGGTCCACACCATTCAGCCCAGAAATCTACTATACTTACTCCATCAAAATCAATTACTTCTGTATTGAATTCATTTTCTTTTAAATGCTTAACCATTTTATTTCCTCCTACTCCCCCTTAGGGGGATATTAATATTATTTGTTTTATTTTACAGCGATAATTATTATTAGTCAATAATTTTATCCTTACTGATAGTTTGCCCTACTTTTTTCATTATAATTCTATAAAATAAATCTCTATTTAGCCATTGAGTATCTATTTAGATTTTCATAAATACCACCTTTTTTTATAAGTTCAATATGACTTCCTCTTTCTTCAATACCTTTATCAGTTAATACTATTATTTCATCTGCATTTTTAATTGTTGATAATCTATGAGCTACAACAATAGTTGTCCTATTTTTACATAACTCTTCTAAAGATTTTTGAATTAAATATTCTGTTACATTATCTAAAGCAGATGTTGCTTCATCTAATATTAATATTGGTGGATTCTTCAAAAATACCCTTGCAATTGATATTCTTTGCTTTTGCCCGCCAGATAATTTAACTCCTCTTTCTCCAATATATGTATCATATCCATCCTTTAGTTCCATGATGAATTCATGTATATTGGCTTTTTTAGCAGCTTCAATTACTTCCTCATCAGTTGCATTTTGGTTACCATATTTAATATTTTCTTTTATAGTCCCAGTATATAAAAATACATCTTGTTGTACTATTCCAATATTTTTTCTTAAAGAATTAAGTTTAATATCGTAAATACTTTTACCATCAATTTTTATATCTCCTTTATCAACATCATAAAATCTTGGTATTAAACTACAAAAAGTAGTTTTTCCACCACCAGATGGACCAACTAATGCAAGCATCTTTCCACTTTCTATTGATAAATTAATGTCATTTAACACACTTTCATTTTCATAGCTAAAACTTACATTTTCAAATTCTATATTTCCTTCTACATTATTAATTTCAACTGCATTTGGATTTTCTTTTTCTTTTTCCACATTCATTATTTCCATAAACCTTTTAAATCCAGTCATACCATTTTGATATTGTTCAACAAAATTAATTAACTTCTTAATTGGATCAGTAAATAATTTTACGTAAAGCATATATGCTAGAAAATCTCCTAAGTTTATCACACCATAATATGTAAAAACCCCACCTGCAATTAATACAACGTAATCTAATATATCTACGCCAAAATTAACTCCTGCAAAATACTCTGCCATTACCTTATATGCTTTTTTTCTAACTTCTCTAAACTTATTATTACCTTTATTAAACTTTTCTTTTTCATATTCATGTGCTACAAAAGCTTTCGAAATTCTAATTCCTGCTATAGAGTTTTCTAAAGTTGAATTTATATTAGATGTATGAACTCTAGTTTCCATAAAGCAATCATTCATCTTTTTTCTTTTCTTCAAAGTAAATATAACTATAAATGGAACAAATGCAAAAACTAATATTGTAAGTGGTATGTTAATTGTTGATAAAATTATAAATGACCCTAAAAACATAACTATAGAAATAAACAAATCCTCTGGTCCATGATGAGCTAACTCTGATATTTCCATAAGGTCATTAATCATTCTACTCATTAAATCTCCAGTTCTGTTATTATCAAAATAAGAATTAGGTAATTCTTCAAGATGATTAAACATATCTCTTCTCATATCAGCCTGCATTCCTACACCTACAAGATGCCCAAAATACTGCATGAAATAACAACAGCCTGCCTTTATTAAATATAGTAACATTAAAATTATTGCAAATATACCTATTACTTTAATTTCTTTATTAGGTATAGTTTCATTTATTAATACTCTTGTCATCATCGGATATATCAAACTACATATGGTTGCAATGGTCGCTACTATTAAATCCAATATAAACAATTTTTTATATGGCTTATAATATGAAATAAATTTTTTTATCATTATTTAAGTCCCCTCCTATTAAAGCTTAAATTTATTTTATACTCTTATTTATATAAAAGTAGTTTTATTTTTTATAACATAAAATAAGGACAAGATAAATATCCTCTTGTCCTTAAACACAAATATGTATTATTTTTCCCTATGAACATCAACAACTCCAGCTTCATCATCTGAAATAGGAATTAATACTGTACCAAACATCTTTTCTTCTTTCTTTGCATATATATGATAATCTAAGCCTACTTTTAAATTTTTAATATTATCATTTTTTAATATTTTGTACTTTTTATTATCATAAGATTTACCTATATAATATTTATCTGTTTCTTTTTTTATTATTACCCTATAAAGCATTTATTTCCCTCTTTTTTTCGTTGTAGCTCATCTTTGGTTTTATCTTAAATTAATTCATAAAAAAGTCTTTTAATATTTTAAGTTCTTCTTCATTGAAATTATAATCATTTAACTTGTTTTTAGCTATCCATTTTGTATTACTTATAGTTTTATGACAAGTAATATATTCTTTAACTGTTCCTGTAAAGACTCTTAATATATCATTATTTTCAAGTGTATAATCTTTAAATGGCTTTAAATCGAAAATTGTACATTTTAAATCTTTATCTATTGCTTTATTAATACACTTTTCGTCAGTTTCTTTACCTTTAATCTCTTTACCGAATATCCCCCATGTTCTTTCATTCTTCTTTCCTCTTTCAGCAATTAACACATTATCAAAATCATCATAAATAATAATTGAGCATCTTACTACTTTCCCCATACGTACCTCCATCAGAACATTTTCCTACACTTTTCAATTTTATATATTAATTATTAATAATAATTATACCCTATTGTTTACAATAAAACAAATTTTTTAATATTAATAAATTTATTTTTATGTGAATATAAGTAAAAAAATTGTTCATACTTAAGAAGAGGTGATTTTTTTGGTATATTTTAGATTTATTCCACTTATTGTATTATCTTTTTTTGCTTTAAAATTCTTAATATCTTATATAGAAAAAGCAACAATTAATTTAAATAATAAGGCAATCAAAAGACAAATTGAGCTAGGATTGTTATCAATAAAAGATATACAAAGAAACAACTATAGTACTTTTCTTAAAATTATAAATATATATCTTGATATATTAGGATGTAAAGAAATTGTGGCTCTACCTGGTGGGAATAGTGATTTAACCAATTTTAAATGTACTCTAAATAATACTGATATTCTTATTTGTTGCATTCAAAATGACCTAATAGGTGAAACTGCCAAAGATGAAGATAAATGGGAATCAACTGGAAGGCCTGATGTGCAAAGCTTTTTAGCTCGAATGGTTCTTAATGATTGTAAAAAAGGAATTATTATTACTAATAGCACTTTTTCAAGTAATGCTATAGAATTTGCTAATAACCTTAACGATCAAAATCGTGGAATAGAAATTAAACTTATTGATGGTTATGAATTAACAAAATCAATTAGAAATCATAAATATTATATTATTAAGGAGGGTTTAATAAATGAAGTTAAATACAATATATAGTTATTTTATAATAATTTTATTCTCTCCTTTAATAGGTAAGCTAATTAAAAATATTACTATTTATTATAAGTCCTATAAAGAATTAAAAAAAAGTGACTTACTTTATAACTTAGTTCATAGACTTACACCTCATGAATTTGAAATTTGGTGTAGTGAATATTTATCCAATATAGGCTTTAATAATATAGTTGTACTTCCTTTAGGACCAGATGGTGGAAAGGATATAATTTGTGAAAAAAATAGTGAAAAATTTTATGTTGAATGTAAAAGATATTCAATTTCTGATTCCATAACAGCCTTTGAAATTGAAAAACTATTAGGTGCAATGATTTGTGATAATATAAATAACGGAATAATAATAACTACAGGTACTATATCCGATGAAGCTAAATCTATTTTAAATAAAATAGAAAAACCCTATAATATTAGCATCATAAGTTCTAAAGATCTGGCTATTCCGTATACTGAATACGTTCTTAACCCTAATTAATATTTAGCTATCTCATTTTCCTCTCAATATATAAGGGATGTGTCATTTACTATGCACATCCCTTTTAATTTTACTTTTCTTTTCCTATAAACGTTACAGCTACACCTATAAGAGAAATTATTATAAATATGTAAAAGCTTCCAATGTATTGTGACTTAGAATAAACTCTTATTCCATCAATAATATTACCATTCCAACCTAAATCTAAAATAAAACCAATAATTAAACTTATAATTGAACTTCCAATAAATTCTCCTGAATTTACAATACTTGATGCTAGTCCACTATTTTCTATGTTGCAATAATTATTTATATCAGTAAATGCTACTATATGAGCCATAGCAAAAAATCCCATAAAAAAGAATATTATACTTAATTCAAATAATGTAGGCATTCCCTTTCTTATAAATAATATATAAATCCAAAATACAGAGTTTAAAATTGCTGCTATTCTTGGATAAATAATTATATTCTTTTTAAAAATCATTGTTGCCTTATCTACAAATAGCGAACCACAAACCAGTCCATATACTATAAATGCTACATAAAATGATGCTTTAGTTGTAGATACTCCATACACTGCAGTTAAATAATTTATTCCCCACAGGCCTGTAATTGTTGTAGTACATCCAACTAAGGTAAATAATACAAAAAAATTTCTCCAAGTTGCTTTTAATTTTAATACTTCTCTAATTGATTTAAATACATTAATCTTTATACTTTTAAGTTCTATTCCTTGTGGCTCAAAACCATATTCACGTGGAGAATTCTTAATATAAAACTTTATTATTATAGCTATTAAAACACAAATGCTACCCATTAAAATCACAGCTAGTCTCCATCCCATAAAACTTACTAAAATAGCTAATGGAAATGTTGCAATTACTCCCCCTAAATTTCCTATGAAAGATAACTTTCCAGATGCCTTCGTAAAATCATCTTTTTTAAACCATATAGTTTGAGCCTTTAAAACTGAAATAAATATAACTGATGTTCCAAGTCCAACTAATAATCTTCCTCCATAAGCTATTGTTACATTAGTTGCAATCCCTAATAAAATTGATCCTATTCCCGTTACCAATGCTCCATAATAACTTATTCTTTTATAACCTAAATAATCTAGTAATAACCCTGCAGGTATTTGCATAAATGCATATGTATAAAATGTAATTGAAGCAACATTTCCAAGTTCTGTTGCTGTTAATCCTAAATCTCTACTTAAATCTCCTGATATTACTCCAATAGCTCCTCTATGAAATAAAGACATCACAAATGAAATTGCCAATATACTCCATACTCTCCACTTATAAAAATTATAATTCACTTTTAACCTCCATATACTTCACTAATTTATATACTTTACTAATTTATATACTTTACAAATTTTATATTAATTTTATTAACAAATCAATTTTTGTAAAAAAATTCCCTATTTTCCATAACATAATGTTACAATAAATATATTAATATTTTTTTTATTAAGGAGATTATTTAATATGTATTCAAATTATATTTTCGATTTATATGGAACATTAGTAGATATTAATACAGATGAATCTAGCAAAGAGTTTTGGTACAAGCTTTCGTTATTCTATTCATTCAAAGGTGCTTTATATACGGCTGAAGAATTACAAACATCATATAATAATATGATAAAAACTAAATTACAAAGCTATACTAATACTAAATACCCTGACACACCACTTGAGCCTATTTTCAGTGAGTTATATAAACTTAAAGGAATTAATCCTTCTAAAGATCTTGTTATAGATACTGCTCATTTATTTAGAACATTATCAATAAAATATATTAAATTATATGATGGTGTAATTGAGCTATTAGAACTGCTAAAATCTAAAGGTAAAAATATTTATTTACTTTCTAATGCACAAAGAGTTTTTACTTTTTCAGAAATGAAAATGCTCGGAATTGAAAAATATTTTGATGACATTTTATTTTCTGCAGATTATGAAATATGTAAACCAGATATAAATTTTTACAATACATTAATAAAAAAGCATAACTTAGATATTAAAGATAGTATCATGATTGGAAATGATTATATTTGCGATATTGTTGGTGCAACTAATGCAGGACTTAATTCACTTTACCTACACTCTAATCTTTCACCTGAAATTAAAGGTCCTCTTACAAGCACCTATTCCATCATGAACATGGACATATCCAAAATATCCGAATTTATCATTGATAGTACGAAAAAATAAATATTAACTTGCATAAATTATATTAGTTTTATAACAATATATCTGGAAATAAAGAAAAAATAAATAGAATATATCCCAGGAATATTCTATTTATTTTTTTCCTATCATCATAAAGGCTCTTTACTTCTACATGCTTTCATTTGTAGTTATTACTTTATTACTTTCCTTAATATCTGGTACCTTCATCATAACAATACCACCTATAATAAATAAAATTATCAAACTTATTATTCCATTATTTGTTTTACCTGTTAATTGCGTAACTATCGCTACTAAGAATGGGCCTAATACTGCTGCAAATTTACCAAAAATACTATAAAACCCAAAATACTCTGCTGATTTCTCTTTTGGTACAAGCTTTGCAAAATATGATCTTGATATAGCTTGTATACCTCCTTGAGCTGACCCAACAAGCATTGCTAATATCCAAAAATCTAATACAGTTTTGATGAAGTATCCATAGCAGCAAATAAGAGCATAAGTTATTATTCCTGCCATTATTAGCTTTTTACCACCAAACTTTTCTGATAATTTTCCATAAATAATTGTAAATGGGAATGCAACAAATTGTGTTAGTAATAGTATTATTAGCAAGGAAATCATTGATATTCCTAAATCTGTACCATATGATGTTGCCATACTGATTATAGTATGAACACCATCTATATAGAAAAAGTATGCAATTAAAAATAACAATACTGCTTTATCCTTTTTTATATTCTTTAAAGTACTTCCTAAATCTTTAAATGAATTTTTTATAATATGACTTTGTTTTTCCACATAATATTTTTGATTAACATTCTTAACTAATGGTATTGTAAACACACCCCACCATATTGCTGTTATTAAAAATGTAATTTTACACGCCAATGTTAAACTCATATTAATTAAACCACTTTGGGATAACAAAACTACAACTATACAAAGTATAAAAGGAATAGTACTTCCTATATAACCCATACCATATCCCATAGATGATACATAATCCATCCTATCTTCTGTTGTAACATCAACTAAAAAAGCATCATAAAATACATTTGCACCACAAAATCCCACTGTACTTATTGTATAAATAACTAGTAAAGCAATTGGGTTATTTTCTGGTACAAAAACCAATAATACTGTTGCTATTAATCCAATGAAAAAAAATAAATTAAATAATTTCTTTTTATTTCCTTTATAATCAGCTATGTTACCCAATATTGGTGCAATCATCGCTACAATAAAGGTTGCTATTGATATAGTATAACCCCATAATGCTGTAGATGTTGCAGAACTCATACCACCTTGCTCTGCTACTAATTTAAAATAAATTGGTAATATTGTAGATGTAATTGTCATTGAATATGCCGAGTTTGCCCAGTCATATAAAATCCAGCTTTTTTCCTCTTTGTTTACCTTACTCATTCTCTTCCCCCTAAATATCTAATATTTTTTCTTCTGCCATACCATCTGCATCTTTTAAATCAATACCCAAAATTTTAGCAATTGTTGGTCCATGATTTATTAGTTTTCCATTTTCTAATACTATTCCACTTTTTATTCCTTTACCTGAAGCAATAAAAAATGTTTTATAATTATCTTTAGTAGGTAAATATCCATGTGCTGCCATTATTTTATGTTTTATCTTAAAAGACTTGTCCTGACTCAACTCTTCAATAGTTTTACCAAATAAATCATCTATAAAATAATAACCTTCTCTAGCTTCAACCATAAAAATAGCATCTCTATCTGCACCTAAATTACTTATTGAATCATTACTATAAATTTCTTCTATAGGACTATCTTTTTGATTTTTTAAATTATTTAATATTTCTTTTAATTTATTTATAATATCTTTATCATTTTTATTATTTAAATAAATATAACTACTACCATCACAACTTTTTGCTATAGCCTTATAACTTTTAACTTTATTATTTTTTACTTCTATAAGATTATTTTCCACTAATATTGAATTTAATCTAATTACACTGCTAACATCTATTTGACTATGATCTCCTAGAGCAATTATTGTTGAATCGTTATATATTCCAGAAATTTTTAATACTTCAACTATTTCTCCTAATCTATCATCATGTCGTCTCAATGCTTCAATGGTTTGTTGACTTTTAACACCATACTTATGTTTTTGACTATCAACATCTACTAAATGAAGTAATAATAAATTAGGTTTTAATTCTCTAATTGTTTTCTTTGCAACTTCCATTGCAAAATTATCTAAATATGGTTGTTCTATTCCTCTTCTTAAGTATCCAAATCTTTTATTCATACTCAATTGATAAAATATACTTCCTGCTAAAGCTGACTTTATTGCTTGATTATCATATTTTTTAGTACAGCATATCTCTGGCATATTATAAGTAATTTTACTTCTTCCAGTTACAGGCCATAAAATAGAACAAGTCTTCATTCCATTTTTCTCTGCTAAATCAAAAATTGTATCACCATATATATATTTCCTATACCAATACCAATCTGGATTATAACTATTAAAATCTAAAACAGTATTATTTATAATCCCATGATTCTTAGGATACTTACCAGTAACTATTGTTGCATGCGCTGGATATGTTAAAGATGGATATATACTTTCCACATTTTTAATTAATGATCCCTCCTTTATTAATTTTGAGAAATTGGGCAGCTTACTTAAAAAATCCAAATCTTCTTTTGATACTGCATCAAAAGATATAACAATTACATACCTTTTTTCCATTATGCCCTCCTAATATAAATCTACTTCATTATTGTTATATTCATTTTATTATAAAGTTAATTCTTTGTAAATTTTTTCCTTTTTTGAATATTATTCTCACTTTTATTTTGTATATAAAAAGCAATCCCTAAAACCAATAATTAATTGATTCTAGGGATTATTAATTTAAAACTTATTATATTTTCTTCTATTGCATATTCTAATTTTAAATTATTATCTTCCGCTAGTTTATTACAGATATATAATCCTAAACCGGAGCTTGTTATTCCTTCCTTCTTCAGAACAATATCATTACTATGCTTAACAAATGGATCAAATAAATTATCTTTTATTTTTTCTGGTATCTCATAAATCTCATTAGATACTTCAGTGATACATTTATAATCATCTTCATAAACTTTTACTGTAATTTCTTTTCCTGCTGTATATTTAATAGCATTATCTATGAGATTTACTATTATCGTATTAATATCCTCTTTATTAGAAACTATATTTATATTTTTAATATCGACATTTAATTTAATCTGAGCTTTTATTATTCTAATATTCATATCAGATATTTTACTATTGATAAGATTTCCTAAATCAAACTCTTCTTTAACTATACTTCGCTTTACTTCTCCTCTTGATATTTCAAGAATATTTTTTACAAGAGAATTTAATTTATTGCTTTCTTTAATGATTCTGTCTAATGCTCTATCTCTAAACGCTTCTTCTATTTCACATATATCATTATCTATTAATAATTGAGTATATCCACTTATTGCAGTTATTGGCGTCTTAAGTTCATGTGTTGCATTATTAAAAAACTCTCTACTTTTATTTTGCTCATTAATAATAACTTTCATTTGATCCTTTATTTCATTTTTCATAAAATTAAAGTTATTTGCTAGTACTGCCACTTCATCTTTAGTTTCAATTTTAATATCTTCTAACTCTTCTCCTTTACCAAATCTTTCTATAGCTTCTGATAAATTATTTAATGGTTTAGTAAGATTACTAATCATTCCACCTATTACAATTATTAACATTATAAAAATTGCAAACTGCCCAATAAATATAGTCATTAATATTTTTGTATTTTGATTATACTCTTGAAAGTAATTTCGCTGAACAATAATATTACCATAATAGTTTTCTTCTATGTATATGGGATAATTAAATGTCGCAATATATGAATTTTTTTCCTTTGTTAACATAAGCAAAGATTTCTTATCTTCACTTTCTTCTAATATTAAATTTACTTTTTTCTCACTTAACAAATTTCCTCTGCTCTTTAATATTTCATCTTTCTCTAACACTATCGCTACATAATTTCCAAACATATTGTACAATCCATCAACTACATTCTTAGCTCCTGATTCTACTTCTAAATTACTTTCACTATTATCAATTTGAAGCATAGCAAAATTTCTTGCTATAAACTTTATATTATTCATATTATCTTGTATGGTGCTTTCTAACTTATTATTAATTATAAAAAATATATACACACTAAGAAAAACATTTAATATCCCAACTATTACTATAGACCCTAATGTAACTTTTCCTCTAATAGTATTAAACATTTCATTTACCTCATAACATATCCAACACCAAATACAGTCTCTATTACAGTGCTATTTTTTTCCTCTCCAAGTTTTGCTCTAACTCTCCTAATATGAACATCAACAGTCCTTAAATCACCCTCATATTCCTCTCCCCAAACTCTATCTAATAAATCTTCTCTTGAAAATACTATATTTTTATTTCTATACAAAAAGCTTAGCAAATCAAACTCTTTTTTCTTTAATTCAATTTCTATTCCATCTTTATAAACTTTTCTATCACTTAAACTTATAAATAAACCTTTATCTAATATTTCCTGGGTAATATTAGACATAATATTACTATTTTTATTAACTCTTCTAAAAATACTTTTTATTCTTGCTGTTACTTCTCTTATTTCAAATGGTTTTGTTATATAATCATCTGCTCCTATTTCAATACCAAGAATCTTATCTATAACATCATTTCTTGCTGTTAACATTATTATAAAAGCTTTATCACAAATTTCTCTGCAAACCTGAAATCCATCTTTGTCTGGAAGCATAATATCCAAAAGAACTAAATCCGGTTTAAAAGTATGTACCATTTCAATAGCATCTTCTCCTTTATATACCCCTCTAACTTCATAACCTTCTTTTCTTAAGGCAAAGGTTAATATATCATTAATTGAAATTTCATCTTCTACAACCAATATTTTTTGATTTTCCATCTTGTCCCCTTATTCTTATTAATACATTCTAAAGTTTTACATATTAAGAATTATATCACATACACTACTTATTCTATATTTAATTTATAAATCTCATACTTAGATTCATATTCATTTCTATAATAATTAATCATTGTCTTTTCATCCTCATCCATAATCGCATAAAAACTACTCCCACTTTCTACTTCATACATATATTCCACAATATTATTTTTTACCCTACATAAGTAACTTTTTCCTTCCATAGAATTGTAATCACTTCTATTTATAATTAAGTATTTATCTGAATTTAAATTTGAAATAAAATAACTTATATTATTTTTATCTTTTTCAAATACGTTAATTTCTTTACTATCTAAATTAAATAAAACATGTTCTATTTCTTCTGCATTAAAATTGCCATACTCATCAATTTCATTTGGAATATATGTTTCTAAAATAATACTATTATCTAAAACTTTAGAATCCCAAACTCTAATCAATCTATTATCATAGTCAAATTTATAATATAGTTTTATATCATAAATATCATTATCAATATTTATTTCATATATTTCATTCTGAAAATAACCTCCAATTGCATAAAATTTATTATTCTTTTTACTATAAAATACATCTGCAATTACAGGAAATTCTAATGCACTTAATTCGCCTCCATAAATTATTGATTTCTTATTTTCTAAATCAAATAGAACCATTAAACTTTGTACATTATCATATGAACTATAATCAATTTTATCGTAATACCATCCAGAGTTATCATTTCCAGTTTCTTCATCCTCTGAACCACCATTTGTAATTACTCTATAACCATAATTATTATTTTCTTCTATTACATTATAGCTACCTGAAGACATCATGCCTTGATTATCTTCATTCGTTAAAAATTCAATATTTATATTTCCATTTTCATCTTTAACTGGAGTAGCCACTTTAATTTCTTCTTTCTTTGTAATATTTATTTCTGGCAATTTCATTCTTTCTCCAGTAGCATTGTCTACCATATAATAATTATCATCTTTTTTCCCACCCCAGCCGATAGCAACTCTATTTTTATAACTCATATCTATATATTCTTCATACCCTGATATTTTACTTACTTTTACTAAGCCTTCCTCCTCAGAATAATATGAATTATACATCTCTTCGTCAGTCCAATTATCTGATAATTTCACTATTACTCCATATATCTTATCTTCATAAATAAATCCAGGTTCAAAAGTGTACCCTTCTTCTAAGGGTATATTTAATTCTTCCTTTGTTATCTTTTGGGAATTTCTAATTTCATCCATTAATACATTATCATTTACTACTATTGTCTTATCTTTTTCTGAACACCCAGTAAAAGTAAATATAATAGTTAAAAAAAATATATATTTTCTCATATTATTCACCTCTTTAAGAAATTTATATTAGATTATCGTTGTAACATTCCAAGCACTTCTAATGCTTTACTTTATACTTAAATTATAGTTCCTACTTTTTACATACTATAGTTTACTTATTGCTAAATTGTTACGTATCAAAAATATTTTATATTCAATATCAAAAAGAGCACTGTATTTACAGTGCTCTCCTTAAGAACGCAAACTTAAATATTTCAAATTTGCTTATAACTTTTATTACTTAAACTAAATGTACTACATATTACTTGAACCTTGTTACTAGATAAGTCTACTTCCTTCTTTATCTTGAGTAAGCTTTCCAGCTTTCATAAGTCCACCTAAAGCCATCTTAAAGTAATTCTTACTAGTTCCAAAAGTTGCTCTTATATCTTCTGGATTAGATTTATCATTAAACTCCATAAATCCACCATTCTTTCTCATATATGCAACTATCTTTTCTTGAAGTTCATCTCTTTCACTTAATCTAGTCTTTCTTGGAGTTAATCCAATTACTCCATCTTCATAAAGTCTTTTAACTCTTAATTTCATTTCATATCCAGGATGCACTTCATCATAATACTCATTAGGTAAAACTAATCCTCTATACTTAGCATCAATTGCAACATTTAAAGTTCCTGATGGAGTCTTTGAAAATACCATTGCAGTAACTTCATCTCCAACTTTAAATGTTCCTTCTTCTGCAACATCAATATAAGGTTCAACTTCTGTTGTAGCTGCAAGTCTTCCTGTTTTATCTACATATATGTAAAATAAATATTTTTTTCCTGTATGTAATTTATATCTTTGCTCTTTTAAAGGCACAAATATATCTCTGTCTAATCCAAAATCAACAAATGCACCAAATTCCCCTTGATGTACTACTTTTAAGTATGCTACATCTCCTACTATTGCTAAAGGCTTTTTAAAAGTAGCTATTGGTCTATCTTTAGAATCTCTATATATAAATACAGTAACTTCTTTACCAACTTCTACCCCCATTCCTTCTGCTAAAGACTTTGGAAGCAAAACATCTTCTCTGCTTTGTTTATCCATTAAATAAAAACCAAAGTCCTTTTCTCTATCTACTATTAACGTATTGTATTCACCTATTCTTAACATATGTCCTCCTATTTTTTATATTTTTTACTTAAGCTAACATAATTATCAGCAGAACGTTGTATACTTTCAATTTCTGCTTCTGTTAGTTGCCTTATAACCTTTGCTGGATTTCCTAAGATAAGAACACCTTCTGGAAACTCTTTTCCTTGAGTAACTAAACTCCCTGCTCCTATAATAGTATTCTTTCCAATTTTAGCATTATTTAATATTATTGACCCCATTCCTACAAGTACATTATCACTTATACTACATCCATGAATAATTGTTCCATGACCTATTGTTACATTCTTTCCTATAATACATGGAGAATTAATGTCTACATGCACTACTGAATTTTCTTGAATATTAGTATTTTCACCAATAATGATATTATTCATATCACCTCTAAGTCTAGTACCAAACCATATATTTACGTTTTCTTCAACATTAACTTTTCCTATTATATCAACACTTTCAGAAATGTATGTATTTTTATTTATTCTAGGAGTAACTCCCTCAAAATCCATAATCATATTATTCAAACTCCCTTATCTTTGAAATTCACCATAAAGTTTCACTTTATTTTATCACCCTTTATAATTATTGTCATTATTTTAATGTGTTTAATACTATATATAAGTAAGTAATAATTTTTGAGGCGAATTTGTGGGTAAAAGTAAACATAAAAACAAAGTAAGTTTTGATCAAAATAAATTAAAATATTATTATGGTATTCCTCACTGTCATTCAAGCTATTCAACTGGGAAAGGTACACCATTAGATTTATATCAATTTGCAATCAAATGTAAATTAGACTTTTTATTTGTAACTGACCATAATGATTTTTTATCAAATAAAACTTCCGTAAAGGATAGCACTTTAACGAGATGGAACGCTACAAATTACTATGCTAATAAAATAAAAAAAAGCGAAGATGATTTTCTGCCTATTGTTGGGTTTGAATGTAAAACCATTCCTTATGGTGATTTTAATATAATAAACCCTTCTAATTACTTTACAGGTAGTATAAAAGACCTAAGACTATTAACTTTATGGATGTTAAATAACAATCAAGCTTTTATAATAATCAATCATCCACATAAAGAAGTTGGAAAACTTCGATATAGTGAATTCTTTAATAAAATAATAACATCTATAGAAGTGTATAATGGTAATCCCGCAAGTAAATATACAAAACATGAAAAATACTATTACCAATTACTTGATGATGGTTGGAAATTAGGTGCTATTAACGGGCAAGATAATCATAGAATTAATTTTGATCAAGCAGATTATCTTACAGCATATATTGCAAATGATTTATCAAAGAATTCATTAATTGATGCTTTTAGAAGCCATAGAACATATTCTACTGAATCAAGATTTTTAAAACTTCATTTCACAATTGATGAAACATTTATGGGTGAAACAATCTCAATATATTCACCTAAAATAAAGTTTTCTATTTTTACTGAAGATATTCGATATAAAATTAAAGAAATACAAATTCTTTCAAACGGAGGTACTATAATAAAAAAAGTAGATGATATAAATTTAAATAGTATAAAATATATTTATGAACACCAAAACTCTCCAAAAGAAACTTGGTATGTAATAAAAGTCTTACAAGAAGACAATAAAACTGCTGTAAGCTCACCTATCTTTATTAATCATTTAAATGTTAATCACATTTAAAAATAATAAAAGCGCCTTTAAATGGCGCTTTTATTATTTTTTATTATTTGTGTTATTTTGTGCATTATTCAAATGCTTAACTCTATTTGGCTTAGCTTTTGGTCTTATTTCTATCTTTTTCTCTTTTTGCTTTGGTCCACCAGTTGTAACAATATCCATAAACCATAAAAAGAAAGTAACTGTTAATATTGTTAATAAAAATGATACCCATACAATATTTTTACCTAAAATAGCAGGCATAAATATTTGTAAAATAAATAATACTATTGCAATTCCTAGTGGTATATATTTATTTATTCTAACTTTAGAAAATACATATTTTCTACCTAAAAACATTACACCAAATACTATAGCTAATAAAACTAAAAAATATAATAGTGTTCCTAAAAAATTCGCCATTAATCGTTCTCCTTCCTATTATCTTTCTACTATATATATTACTGTCAAATTTACATATTTTCAAGACGCTTTTATTTCCATATATTGATAATTTATTAATGTTATTATTCTTTTTTATAATAATATTACTTTAATGCTTCATTTTTTATGTAAAATTTGATAAAATATATTAAAGATATTATAAATTTATTAAAGGGGTGTTATTATGGGTTTAAGCCAAGCCTATCAACTTGATGATTTAGATCTTCAAATTTTAGATATATTAATAAAAGATTGTAGAACGCCATATTTAGAAATCGCTAGATTATGTCATGTAAGTGGTGGAACTATTCACGTTCGTATGAAAAAAATGGAGGAGCTTGGAATAATAAAAGGTACAAAAATACTTTTAAATCTTCCTAAGCTTGGATATGATGTTTGCTGCTTTGTTGGTATTTACATCGATAAAACATCATCATTCTCTGAAGTTTTTGACGAAATGTCTAAAATTAAGGAAGTTGTAGAATTACATTTAACAACAGGAGATTATTCTGTATTTGCTAAAGTTATTTGTAAAAATATAAGCGATCTTCAAGACATATTATTAAATAAGATAAATGTAATTTCAGGAATTCAAAGAACTGATACTATAATTTCCTTAAATCAACCTATTGATAGAAATATTTCTATTTAATAAAACGGAATAATATTTTAAAGTAATACAGTCTTCTCATGAATATATATGACTCTTTTGGAAAAGATAAGTATGTTATCAAAACTAAAGGAGTTGTTTTTTTATGAAAATTTTAGATACTATAGTACTTTGTCTGGTTATCATTGGTTCTGTTAACTGGGGATTAATAGGCTTCTTCCAATTTGATCTTGTAGCAGCAATCTTTGGTGATATGACTATGTTTAGTAGAATAATCTATGCGATAATAGGTATCTGTGGATTATATGCTATTTCATTTTTTGCTAAAGATAGGTTTATAAAAAAATAAGTTAGTTAATATGTATAATAAAAAATAACTGGATTATATTCAAAAATTAATATAATCCAGTTATTTTTTCACCATTATATGCTGATTAACAATTTGTTATAACTCTTTAATTATTTCAAATAAATCTAGAGCTGCCTTTCTTGGTCCTTGTTGCTCTTTTCCTTTAATACCTAAGCAAGTTTTTATTTGTCCGACTTTTACATTTCCATTAAACATAGTATTAAAATACTTCTCTATCAATATGTCTGTTTCTTCTTGCTTTTGTGCTGGTCCAAATGGATTTGCGAAATAACTTTGTACCAGCCCTTCTTCAGTTGTAGTTCCTTTGGCCATTCTTGGTCCTGTTTTAAATAGTTTTTTTGCATCTTCTACATTATCAAAATAATCTATAGATTTTTCTCCTTCTGAAACATCAGTAAAATTATTAGCATATAATAATACATCAATTTTATATCCTTTTACTATTTCACTATAAGGTGAAACTGGCATTACTAACCTTGCATTAATCTTATCCGGATTCATAAATATACTTCTATCTATTTCTCTAAATGCATATCCTTGAGCTAAATCATCTAATCTAACAAAAGCTCCTATTTCTGTACCATAGCCATAAACCTCACCATTAATTTCCTTAAATGTTCCCATATCATCAAAAATTACAGTCATATTACTTATATACTCTTCACTCATTGTTCTAAATGCTTCAAGGCTTTCAGATTTACCTGCCCCACTATCCCCCATAATCACAACATTTGCATGTTTTCCATTTTTCATTTGTATATTAACCATAGCTCCATGTATAGGTAAATTTCCTCTTTTAATCATTATTAAATTATGCAATGTCAAAATCATTTTTTTCATATATCCAAAATAATCTATTTCTTCTGAATAATTAACATAACCTAGCATAATATTATTTTCATCATCATCATAAAAAACAGTTTTTAATTCTTCTCCATCATTTATACCAAATACATATATAATATCTGGTCTTCTACCCCTACATTCTTCCTTAGTCGCTACTTCAAATAAATTACACAATGTAATTCCATGATTCATATAATCTCTATGAAAATAAACATAAGCTATTAATTCACCTACTTTAATAGGACAACAGAACCAATGATCCTTATTTATATGTGTATACTTTAATGGATTTTCTTGTACTTCTGTAAACATTCCATTTCTAGTATTTTTCTTTGGATAAGTAATAAATGGTGGTTCTAGTAAAATGCAATCAATAAAATTTATATCCTCTAAAATTTCATATCCTCTTGGGATTGGCCATAGTAACTTATTAATCATAATGCTACAATTTCCACCAGCCGTAAGTTGTCTAAATACTAAAGGATATCTACCTAATACATTTTGCTCAATTTTTCTGTAAAACTTTAATATTAGCTTTTCAAAAGATGAATTTGCTTCGGTAAAGTTCATAGCAGCAAGTCCTTGACTAATTTTATCATTTTGTATTATCGTATATCTTTCTAATCTTCTCCAAAATAAATAAAAATCTTCAATTACCTTAATGAAATCTTCTTTACTTCCTAATAGCCCCTCATATTTAGGATTAAACTCCACTATCTCCTTTACATCCATTATTGTTAACCATTTAAACACTTGAGTCATATCTTCTCTTAATCTTGATAAATCAGTAGTATTTAATGAGCTTACTAAATATCTGTATGATAATGTTCTTTTCTTTTCTGCTTTTTTTAGATAAACACTTAAAACTCTTCTAAAGCCTTCACTCTCTAATAAGCTTTCAAAATTATTACAATATCTAGCCGAAAAATTCATCAATACTTTATCATTGCTTATTGAAAATTCTTTTTTCATATTTCTCCCCCTAATTATTTTTTTCGATCTGTTAAGTTATATGAACATTGCTCTTCTCAACCTAAGGAAATACAATAAGTTTGCGAGACTAAATAATACC
>NZ_JAASHD010000033.1:0-44290 GCF_019734375.1 Clostridium sp. K04 | reverse complement strand
AATTATTTTTTTGAAAATATAGAAAAAGAGCTATCGCTAGCGGATTTTTTTACCCGCTATTGCGACAGCTCCTTTAATTTTTATGCAATCTCTTCTTTTTTATTAAAAATAACAAATCCAACAGCAATTATAGCTAATGATATAAATACAACTTGTGCTGAAGATAATGGTGTACCTGTTTGTGGTAACTTTTCAACACTTCCTGTTCCTTTATCACTTTCTACATTTTCATTTGAATCTGGAGTTTCTGAAGGAACTTGCTCTGGAGTAATCTCTGGCTTAACTTCTACTTCTTCATCTGCAACAATATCAGTAGTATCTTCTCCGTCAATTAATAAATTATAATTTAACTTTTCTATTCCCTTTGTTTGCCATTCATTTATGATTACATCCCTCATTTCTCCAATTATTACTGGATCAATGTGTCCATCAAAATTATAGCTATCTCCACCAGTCATCAGGAAATCAATACTTGTTAGTGTGTAATATTCATCATCTTCAACTTTTGTTCCATCTGATAATCTCATTGAAGTTATTTCATCTGTTTTTGAATCATACCAAACTGTTAAACCTGAATACTGCCCCCATCCAAAGCCATCTGGATTAATTCCATGCTGAATTAATTCTTTTAGCTTAGCTCCTGTTACTTTCATAGTAACTACATTATTATCAAAAGGTAATATTGTATACATATCTCCTAGTGTTAACATTCCTTTAGACAATGGCGCTCTAATACCTCCACCATTTGCAATTGCTACTTGTGTTCCTCCGGCTTGTCTCATGGCTTCTGCAACTGTAATACCAAGTGGTGTAACACCAGCATATCTATCATGATCTAAATCAAATTCTAAATCAACTATTTCAGTTGCTAAAGTTGGTGCTAATTCATCATTAAATTTAGATATTGCTTCATCAACATTTTTATCAATAGGGAAGTCATTAACTGTACTTTCAACATAGAATTGTCTTGTATTTGCATCTATACTTATTATTTCATTATTATCATCAACAGTAAAAGTAAGCACTGATAGTCCTCTACCATTATAACCAGCTTGCACAACAGGAATTTCTTTACCGTTATTGATATTTGTTACAAATCCATCTACAAATTTATGATTATGAGCTGCAATAACTGCATCAATATCATTTGCATTTGCTGCAATTTCAGCTGCTTCTCCTGTTATTACTCCATTGCTATCTTCAGTTGCTGGTGAATGAGTTAATGCAATTACTATATCTGCACCTTCAGCTCTAACTATTTGAGAATATTTATCTAAAGTCTCAATTATATCTAAGAACTTCAATCCTATTACATTTTCTGCTTTTGTACTTGTTAATGTTTCTGGAGTCGCAATACCTATAAATGCAACATTAACTCCTTCTACATCTGTTATAATATATGGAACTGCATAGTCTGGTATTGTACCTGTAGTCTCATCTATTAAATTTGCAGCAACAAAATCAAATCCTGCTTCATCAGCCCAATTTTTTATTTTATTTGAACCCCAATCATATTCATGATTGCCAATAGCTGAAGCTACCATTCCAATTTCTTTAATCATTTCATTTACTGGCTTACCTTCTAATATGTTTGATATTGCTGTACCTTGATATAAATCTCCCCCTGATACAGTTACAACACCATATGTATCGCTTGCTTCATCTTTAGTTTGATACTCTTTGATTACGCCTGTTAATTTCGCCGCACCTATATTCTTTCCTGATTCTAAAACATTTCCATGAAAATCATTAAAGCTTAAAATATCAATTACTTTATTTCCACTATCCATTTTTGATTCATCACTATTTGAAACTTCATCTACTAATTCAATAGTTTCATTAGTAATTTCATCTGCCTTTGCTATTCTAGACGGCATTACCATTCCTACACTTATTGTAAGTGCTGTAATTAATGCAATTAATTTATTATTGTTTTTTAACAAGTTTTTCCCCTCCATTTGTAAAGATAATTACATTTTATCCCTTTGTTCAATTAGCATTTTACATTATACGAATATTTTTTTCAACATTTTCTACAATATTCGTATATATTATTTTTTCCCTTTATGCTACACTAAATATTTTTATAATATATTTAATAATATTATCTTTTCTTCTTTATTTATTTCCAATGATATACTTTTATTATTTCTTACATCTTATAATTTTATATATAATACTTAATCTGAAATACTAGATTTCTTTATTGCTGATATTTCCATTCATTTTATTGTTTATACTTATATTTGTAATAAATTTTATTGAAAATAAATATTAAACTATTTCTTTTTTGTATATTTAAACAAATTTAATTCAACTTTTTCTAATAAAATTTTTATTTTAATCAAATAAATTATTTTTTTGAATAATTATTATATTAGTTAAGTAATTAAAGGTAGGTGATTAAAATGACATTAGATGAATTAGAAGTTGGAAAAACTGCTACTATTGTAAAAGTTGGAGGCAAAGGAGCATTAAGAAATCACTTTCTGGATATGGGACTTACTCCTGAAACTAAAGTTTCTCTTATAAAAACAGCACCTATGGGAGACCCAATAGAATTGCGCTTACGTGGCTATGAATTAACCTTAAGACTACAGGATGCTGCAAAAATTGAAATTAAAGACATTCAAGATACAAAGTATACTGAAGATTTAAAAGAAAGAATTAACGATATTCCACATCCGCAAGTTGGTGAAATGGGCATTTATCATGTCCGTAAAAAAGGAAATGAATTACGTGAAAGTGAACCTATTACCTTTGGTTTAATAGGAAATCAAAACTCTGGTAAAACTACTCTTTTTAATCAGTTAACAGGAAGTAATCAACACGTTGGTAATTTCCCTGGTGTAACAGTTGATAGAAAAGATGGAATTATTAAAAATCATCCTGAAGCTACAGTAACAGATCTCCCTGGAATATACTCTCTTTCTCCTTATACTGATGAAGAAATTGTAACTAGAGATTTTCTTATTAATAATCGTCCTAGGGGAATAATAAATATTGTGGATGCTACTAATATTGAACGTAACCTTTATTTAACTATGCAACTAATTGAAATGGATATTCCTATGGTTCTTGCCTTAAATATGATGGATGAAGTTCAAGAAAATGGTGGTACAATTAAAGTTAATTTATTGGAAGAAACTCTTGGAATTCCAGTTGTCCCAATATCAGCTTCAAAAAATATGGGTATTGATGAACTAATAGAACATGCTATTCACGTAGCCAGATACAATGAGTGCCCTGGACGGTTAGATTTTTGTGATGAAAAAATTTCTGATGAACAAGCCGCAATCCATAGATGCATTCATGCAATAATACATTTAACCGATGATCACTCTAAAAATGCACATATCCCAGAAAGATTTGCAGCTACAAAACTAGTTGAAGGAGATCACATTATTTTAGAAGCTTTAAAACTAGATACTAATGAAAAACAAATGCTAAATCATATTATAATTGAAATGGAAAATGAAACTGGAAAGGATAGACAAGCTGCTCTGGCAGATATGCGCTTTAGCTTTATTAACAGAGTATGCGATAATACTGTTATAAAGGCCCGAGAAAGTAAATCTCATAAACGAAGTATAAAAATAGATAACATACTTACTGGAAAGTATACAGCACTTCCTTCCTTTATTGCTATTATTGCAATTGTATTTTGGCTTACTTTTAATGTAATAGGTGCTACATTTTCAGATTTACTAACTTATGGAATAAACTGGTTTACAAATATTTGTGACACTGCATTAACCTCTTATGGACTTAATCCAACAGTAAAATCACTTGTAATTGATGGTATTTTTGGTGGTGTTGGAAGCGTTCTTAGCTTTTTACCTATAATAGTTGTATTGTTTTTCTTTTTATCAATTTTAGAAGATAGTGGATATATGGCAAGAATTGCTTTTATAATGGATAAACTTTTAAGAAAAATAGGACTTTCAGGTAGAAGTTTTGTTCCCTTACTTCTTGGCTTTGGATGTTCTGTCCCTGCTATAATGGCAACAAGGACACTTTCATCTGAGCGTGATCGCAAAATGACAATTTTATTAATTCCTTTTATGAGTTGTTCAGCTAAACTTCCAATTTATGCTTTGTTCACTTATGCTTTTTTTAATAAATATCGCGTGTTAGTTATGGTTATTTTGTATTTTTCCGGAATTATAGTTGGTATTTTATTTGCCCTACTTCTTAAAAATAGTGCCTTTAAAGGTGAGCCAATACCTTTTGTAATGGAACTACCAAACTATAGATTTCCTAGTCCTAAAAGTGTTTGGCAACTAATTTGGACTAAAGCTAAAGACTTTATTACAAAAGCATTTACAATTATTTTTGTAGCAACTATTATAATATGGTTTTTACAAACTTTTGATACTAGACTTAATGTCGTAGCAGATTCTGGTAGAAGCATGTTAGCTAGTATTGGTGGATTAATAACTCCTTTATTTATTCCTTTAGGCTTTGGAGACTGGAGGATTTCCACAGCATTGATTACAGGCTTTACAGCAAAAGAAAGTGTAGTTAGCACATTAACAGTTTTATTAGGCGGGAATACATCAGCTTTATCAACATTATTTACACCTTTTACTGCATTTGTATTTTTAATATTTACATTATTATATACACCTTGTGTTGCTGCAATAGCATGTATTAAAAGAGAACTGGGCTCAAGAAAGGCTGCCCTTGGAATTGTAGTAATACAATGTGCAATAGCTTGGATTATTTCTTTTTTAATTCATATGATTGGTCTATTATTAGGATTTGTATAAAAGTGAAATCAAATACTTTAATTAATTTTATGAACTGCCCTATATTTATTTTAAAGGGCAGTTCATTTATAGGTGTACTTTACTATATTTTTAATCTAATCCTTTATTACTTCCTGGAATATTCTCCTCTTCTCCCTCAAGCATTTTATGAGCAAATTCATCTATATCTATTAACATTTGTTCTTGTTGTATTTTCTTATAAAACTCTTCTTTATCTTGTTCTTTATCTTTCATGAATAACACCTCCAATATAAATTTATTATTTGTTACTTATTCTGCCTCTTCGGAAAATTGACTATTATATAATTCTTTATAGAACCCACCTTTTTCCATTAATTCTTCATGATTTCCTTGCTCTATTATATTTCCATCCTTAATTACTAGTATTAAATCAGCACTCTTAATTGTAGATAATCTATGAGCTATCACAAAGCTTGTTCTACCTTTCATAATATTTTGCATAGCTTTTTGTAACATAAGCTCAACTCTAGTATCAACAGAACTTGTTGCTTCATCTAAAATTAAAATAGCTGGATCAGATATTATTGCCCTTGCTATAGTCAATAACTGTTTTTCTCCTTGTGATATGTTTGATGCCTCTTCATTTAAAAACATATCATATCCATCCGGTAAAGTTTTTATAAAGTGATGTACATTAGCTATTTTAGCTGCAAGTATAACATCATCCTTGGTAGCATTAAACCTACCATACTTTATATTATCTTCTATTGTTCCATTAAATAACCAAGTATCTTGAAGTACCATACCAAACATACTACGTAAATCTTCACGTTTCATATCTCTAGTATCTACTCCATCAATTTTAATAGCTCCACCATTAAGTTCATAAAATCTCATTAATAAATTAATCAATGTAGTTTTACCTGCTCCAGTAGGTCCTACTATTGCTACCATCTGGCCTGCTTTAATTTCCGCATTTAAATCATGTATTAAAATTTTATCGTCACTATATCCAAACCTTACATGTTCAAAAGAAACATCCCCTCTTGGATTATCTAATTTAATTGAAGTGCTTTTATCTTGTATTTCTTCTTCCTCCTGTAAAAATTCAAATACTCTATCAACAGCAGCAAATGCTGATTGAATTGCTGATGATAGTTGAGTTACTTGAGATAAAGGTTGATTTATTTGCCATATATACCTTATAAATGCTTGAAGATTACCAACAGTAATTCCTCCAGCAATCGAAATAACAGCTCCAAGTATACCAATAGCAGCTATCCCAAGGTAACAAATTAAAGATACTAGTGGCCCCATAGTACTTGAGATAAATTGAGCTTTAAATCCAGCAACTTGAAGTTCACCATTTATAGTGATAAACTCTTCTATTGCATCCTCTTCTTTCCCATATAATTTAATTTCATTAAATCCAGTATACATTTCTTGTACTGTTCCATTTAATTTACCTAATGCATCTTGTTGCTTCTTAAAATATCCTTGAGATTTACTTACTACCACCTTTGATACTATAAAACTTAGTGGGATTATAATCGTTGCTATTAATGCCAGCTTGATATTTATTGAATACATCATTACTAATGCTAAAACTACTGACAGTATAGAATTTACAACTTGACTTAAACTTTGTTGAAGTGCATTTGAAATAGTATCTATATCATTAGTAATCCTACTTAAAACATCCCCATAACTATTTTTATCAAAATAGCTCACTGGTAATTTTCTTATTTTATCTTGAACTGCTCCTCTCAAATCTCTCATACTATTTTGAATAGCATTAGTTAATAAGAAACTTGCTGCAAATGTTGCTAATACATTTCCTAAATATACACCTAATAATAATATTAAAACTTTTGTAATATATTTAAAATTTACACTTGCTCCTGGTACTCCCTTGATTAATTCAAAGGAATCATTGGTAAGCTGAGTTATTACTAAACCTTCAGTTTTTGGTGCAAGCGCTGTAAATACTGCTGCTATGATTATAAGTAATATTGCTGTTAAAAATCCTATTTTATAAGGTTTCACAAAAGGAGTAATTTTATTTATTGAATCCTTAATCTTTACCATTATGCTAATTCCTCCTCTGTAAGTTGTGATAATGCTATTTCTTTATATACTGAACAACTCTTTAAAAGTTCTTTATGTTTTCCACATCCAACTACTTTACCTTCATCTAATACAATAATTTTATCAGCTTCCATTATTGAACCTATTCTTTGAGCTACTATTAATACTATTGCGTCAGCTGTTTCTTTTTTTAGTTCTGCCCTTAAAATTGCATCTGTTTTAAAGTCTAAGGCTGAAAAACTATCGTCAAAAATATATATTTCAGGCTTTCTAACTAATGCTCTTGCAATAGATAACCTTTGTTTCTGACCTCCAGAAACATTTGAACCACCTTCACCTATTGGTTCATCAAACTTTAATTCTTTTTTGCTGATAAAATCGTATGCTTGTGCTGTTTTAGCACTTTCTACTACTTCATCATGACTTGCTTCCTGTTTACCAAATTTTATGTTACTTTTAATACTTCCTGTAAATAGTAATGTTTTTTGCCTTATAAATCCTATTTTCTGACGTAATGATTTAATTTTAAAATCTCTTACGTCTATTCCATCTATTTTTATGCTACCTCCCGTAACATCATAAAATCTTGGTATAAGATTTATAAGAGTTGATTTACCACTTCCGGTACTTCCTATAAAAGCTATTGTTTCCCCCTTCTTAGCTTTAAATGAAACATTTTTTATTACAGGCTCCTCTCCATCTGGATAAGTAAATGTTACATCATTAAATACTAATGTACCTTCATTATTTGTTTCTGTTACTCCTTGCACAGGATCTTTTATTATTGTTTCGGAAGTTAATACTTCTTCAATTCTTTCTGCTGAAACTTGAGCCTTAGGATACATTACAAATACATTTGAAAATAGCATTAACGAAAACATTGCATGAAATAAATATTCTATAAATGCTACTAATTGTCCAACTTGTAGTATACCAATATTAATCATTTTACTAGCAACCCAAAATAATACTATTATTGCTAAATTCAGTAATAAAAAAAATGATGGTTGCGCAACTGACATCAATTTAAATAATTTTTTTGAAATACTTGCATATTTATTATTTGCATTACTAAATCTTTTGCTTTCATAATCATCATTTCCAAAAGCTCTTATAACTCTTATTCCGGTTAAATTTTCTCTTGAAATCCTATTTAAAGTATCCAAGTTTTTTTGCTGACTTTGTGACCATGGATGAGATGTTTTTGCAATTAAAAATACACCTAATACTATAAGTGGTAATGTTACTACTAATATTAATGATAATCTTACATTTGTTTTTAATATCATAAATAAACTTAAAATAAACATTACTGGACATATCATGGCCATCCTTAGGATTGTATTGGTAAATTGCATAACTTGAAATGCATCATTTGTAGTCCTTGTTATCATAGAAGAAATGCCAAACTTATCATATTCAGTATGTGAAAATTCCTGTGCTTTCTTAAATATATCATTTCTTATATCTCTGACTACCTTTGTAGAAATATTTGCTGAAGTATATCCTAACAAAATACTACCCATAGCACCTAATATTGATATTACAACAATAACAAATCCCATTTTCTTTACATAGTTTATATCATTATAGGCTATACCTTTATCTATTACATCTGCCATTATTGTTGGTATACCCAATTCTACTAATGCAAATCCAAATACACCTACCAAATTCAGTAAGACAAGCCCTTTATATTTTTTTAAATACCTTAATATTAATTTCATTTTTCTCCTCCTTTGGTACTTTTTAATTTGCTTATTTTACCATAATAAAGTTTTTAATTCTACATATAATCTTATTTTATGTCAATAAATTATTTTTAATCTAAAATATATACTCTAAAAATAATAAAAACTGATTGTATAAAATTCTAAACTTTTACACAATCAGTTTAATATTCTTCTTAAATATTTATTTTTTATTTTCCATAAATTCCATAATTACTTTTCTATTGTTTTCATCAATCTTCAGAGCTAACCCATTACAATTAATTACTATACCTTCTAGATTTTTAGAAATAGTTAAAATATCTTCAAAAGAACAAATACTACTCTTTAGTTTACTTTTATCAAAAGCCTTATTAAATTCATACCAATCAGTAAATGCTGGAAGCCATCTTAAGCTGTCTTTATCTTTAATAACTGTAAAATTAACTTTACTTCCTTTTTCAACAACATTTGCTCCATTGCTATCAATCCCAATATTATCACTTTCTAATTTTATTGGTAATAAAAATTTAGCTCTTAAAACCTCTTCAAGCATATTTGCTTCTAACCCACGAATTACTTCTGCCTTATTCTTATAATTTTTCCCTGAATAAGCATATTGGAAAAAATATATCATAGCAAATTGAAGCTTTGGATTCATAACTGGAATTTTTCTTGCTGGTATATTACTATAATCAGGTGGTGGTAATATATCATTCCTATTTATTTCTATGTTATATTGCCCATTATCAATTATAACTTTCTCAATACCCAAATAATGCAATTTACCAAATTCATTCATTACATTTAAGTTTATTAACTCCTTCATCTGTAAGAATGTTTCTTCTTTATTAAAATATTCTTCTGCTTTATCAGCAAACTCTTTTTCTGAAAATATCCATGCTCTCCCTTGAAAATCTAAATAT
Organism: Clostridium sp. K04; assembly: GCF_019734375.1. Lineage (NCBI taxonomy): Bacteria > Bacillati > Bacillota > Clostridia > Eubacteriales > Clostridiaceae > Clostridium > Clostridium sp. K04. Next base: position 34,834 of record NZ_JAASHD010000033.1, on the reverse strand, counting down.
GGATATTTAGTATTTTTATCATAAGCAATATATAATTTTTTTGTTAATTTAATCTTATTAATTAAAACTTTAGTAAATGTTATAATTTTAGTATCATAATCATAGTTTTTTAAAATTTCCTTTTCTTTAAAAACCCTTATTGTATAAATCAAAAATACAAGCTCTTGTATGGTAACCTTTTCAAACTCCTTATTACTATATTTATTATTAAATACAAATAAACTTCCTAATTCATCTTTTCTTTTATTGTCCATTCTTTCCCCTCATTCCCTTAGAATTAAAATTACTATAACTTATCTGCTTCTTTCTTTTTTAATCCCATTTCCAATTAACTTATACTTTTATATCTTTGGTGTTTTTCTCAATATTAAAACAATTACATAGAATATATTACCATAAACATGTTATAATTTTACAAGGAAAACTAAAATTAGTCAATAATTATGTTTAAATCTTAGTTTTCCTTAAATATTTAATATATATTTTCTTACTTTACATTCCCTTTTTCATATTCTCTATAAAATTCAGTTAATATATCATACTCTTCTTTTAAAAAGAAATTTTGGTTATTTCTTTCATCAACTTCTTTTTGAGTATATCCTAAAGTTCTAGCCTTATTTTTCCACAATTCAATTAACCCTAATCTAACATTTTTATTTTTATCCATAATATGTTCTCCTTTAAGCATTTATTTTTTCACTATTATATCACATTTTACATGTACTATAACTTAAACTTAATATAAATACATTATTATATTACCATCTATAATTGTACCCATACATTAGAATGTTTATTTTATTTAGTGTATCTTATTAATATGGAAATTATTGTGGAGGTTTTTTTATGTCAAATAAAAGTGTTAATACTAAAGATATTACAAAAATAGCTATAATGGCTGCATTAGTCTTTGTAGCAACATACTTAATTAAAATTCCATCATTAAATGGATATACTCATATTGGTGATTCCATGGTTATCCTATCTGCCTTTATTTTAGGAAAGAAAGAAGGGGCATTAGCAGCTGGTTTAGGCGCAGCATTATGTGATTTATTGAGTGGATACATGCAATATATAATTCCTACATTTTTTATTAAAGCTATCATGGTTATAATCATTTGCACAATTGCACACAATTTAATTAATAAAAATAAATTTGCTTGGATTATAGGCTGTATTCTTGGATGTGCATTTCAGGTATTAGGTTATGCTTTATTTGAAACTATACTATATGGATTTCCTGCTGCAATCGCATCAATCCCTAGTAATATTATTCAGTCAATTGTTGGTATAGTTATTGCCCTAGTTTTAGCTACAGCACTTGAAAAATCTAATGTATTTAAAAAATTAAAAAAAGTATAAATATAAGCCTGTTAGCTCATATCTAATATGAATTAACAGGCTACCTGTTTTACTACTTATCATTAGGGTTTAATGCTGCATATACATACGTATCCCAATATATTGGATTTCCTTCTAAATCTAAATGAAAATAAACATTTTTTCTAAAATAAGCTTCTCTTTTTAATCCAATCTTCTCCATAACCTTCCAAGAAGCTATGTTCTGTGGCGCACATTCTGCATAAACTCTGTGTACTCCTTATTCAAATGCATATTCAACTATTGCCTTACTAGCTTGAGTACCATATCCTTTATTTTGATAATTTTCATTTAATACATATCCTAATTCTCTATTATTAAATTCCCTTTTCCCTAAATATATATTTCCAATAACCTTATGAGTCTCTTTTAGCTCAATAGCAAAAAATTCATCACTTTCGGCTCTAAATTTTATTTCTTCTTTTGATTTCTCTTTTTTAAAATCCGGATATCCTTCAAATTCTGCATCTATTCGTTGTAGCATATATTCTCTTAAATCTTTCTCATCTTTTAATTCAAAATTACGAATAATAAGATAATCTGTTTCTATTCTCATTTTATTAACTCCTACCCCTTTTAACTTTATACCTCTTTATTTTTAGTATATCAATATAAAATTTTACATTCAACAAACTAAAAAATCCTATTATATGAATTCTAGTACATACTATTTCTTTTATATTATATTTTTTAATAAAAATACTAATGTAAAACAAAACTCCTTTTACATTAAATCACTGTAAAAGGAGTTTTATTCTTATTATTTAAATACTAGAATCCAAATGGAATTCCAAATGCAAAGAATCCTAGTAAAAGTATTGTCCATCCAATTAAGAAGCTTACTGAGTAAGGCATCATTAATCTTATCATATCACCAATTGTATATTCTGGCTTATACCTTCTCATAAATACTAATATTATACCTGCATAAGACATTAATGGAGTTATTATATTAGTTGATGAGTCAGCAACTCTATAAGCTGCAGCTACAACTTCTGGTGTCATATTTGAATTTACTTGATATAACATTGGTAAGAATATTGGACCAAGTAACATCCATTTTGAAGTTAATCCTCCAACAAATAAGTTTATTACCGCTGTAATAAGTATAAATCCTATTATTAAAAGAATTGGATACTCTGATAAATTCATAGCTTTTAATAAATTACCACCTAAGTAAGTAATATAAGTTCCAAGTCCACTCTTAGATAATAATGCTAAGAAGTTATATGAGAAGAATGTTAAAACAAGAACTGATCCCATAGATCCCATTTGTTTAGACATACCTTTAACTACATCATTAGCTGTTTTAAACTTTCCAACTTTTATACCATAGAATACCCCTGGCATAAAGAATAAGAATGTTATTATTAATATAATATTATCCATAAATGGTGTTACTTTCGAACCATCTGAATCTATAAAAGTCTTTAAAGGACCAAAATATAATCCTATTACACATACAGCTGCAATTAAAAATCCTAAACCAGCAAACTTAAGAGCTTTATTTTCAACAGGCTTAACTGTAAAGTCATCTAAGTTCATATCCTCTGGAATTATATAACTTTCTTTTTCAAGTCTTGGCTTAATTATCTTTATAGTTACAAAAGCACCTATAGCTGCTAACATAAATGTAGATGCAACTACGAAGTAATAGTGCATAGTAGCTGGATTTAAAGCTTGTCCAGCAGCATTAGTAAAAGGAATTCCTTGTCCTTCTGCAAATATCTTCGCATTATTACCAATTATTATATCTATTGGTGTAGCTGGAATTAAGTTAGCACTGAATCCTGCTGAAACCCCTGCAAAAGCCGCAGCCATACCAATAAGTGGATTTTTCTTTAACCCTGCATATAAAAGCCCTGCTAGAGGTATTAAAATTACATAACCTGCATCAGTAGCTATACTACTCATGATTCCTAAAAATACTAAAACTATTGGAAGCATTTTATCTGAAACTTTTAATCCAACCTTTTTTATTAATGTAGATAAAAGTCCTGACTCTTCTGCTAAACCAACACCTAGCATAACAACTAGAATTGTACCTAGTACCCCTCCACCATATGCTAACCAGTTAGTAAGTAATGCATTTGAAAATATCCATTGAACATTTTCTGCATCAAACATATTTAAAATAGTATGAGTTGTATAAGTTCCATCACCATTCATAACATCAAATGTTTTTCCTCCTAAGAAGAAAGTTGCCGCTAAAACAACAACATAAAATATTGCAAATATTATAACTGGATCTGGTATTTTCTTCCCAATCTTTTCAATTAAAGATACTTTTCTCTTTTCTTGCAAATCAATTACTTTTTCTTCTGTTCTTTGTTCCATTTTATCCCCCCACGTTTTTCACTACAAATCTATAGTTAATTTAGTATTATTTTACTATACCATTATCAATTTATCAACCTTTTTCGATTATTTATTGCAATTTTTTTATAAAAATAATTATATATTTTAATTTTAATAATAATTTATTGTGTTTCCGTAATTTTTCTTGAATTTACAAAATTTCCTCGCATCTTCACTTTTAAAATATTTTTATAATATTTGCCAATAAAAAAATCTGAACATCTTTTGTCCAGATTTTTTATTTCATTAACATAAAACTATTACTTTATAAATGTAACTACTTCTTCTATTTTTTTACGTGGTGGTGAATTTGGAACATCATCTTCAGCAACTCCAAGTGCTATCATTGACATTAAATTATATCCTTCTTTTTCAAAGTTAATAAGCTCTTCAATTTCTATTTTAGAATGAGTTGGTCCTGTCATGTAACATGTTCCATATCCTAGTTCTGTCGCTGCTAATAAGAAATTTTCTATAGCTGCTCCTATACCTTGTGCTGCGGAATTAGGGAATTTTAGTTCATTAATAATATCTTGACTAGCATTATTATCTCTAAGTATTGTCTCTTCTACCATATAATATTCTTTTGAATAAACAACAACTAATACTGGCGCATTCCTAAAGCAAGTATAATAAGAAAGTAAATTCATCATAAGTTTTCTTTGTTTTTCTTCTTTAGCCATTTCTGCTAAATTTATATGATTTTTAGTTACTATATCTGCTATTTTATTAATTAATTCATTATTTTGAATTACAACAAAATGCCATGTTTGCTGATTTTTTGGAGAAGGCGCATGTATAGCAGCATCTAACATTTTAATAATATCTTCTTCTTGTACTTCTATATCTTTGAATTTTCTAATACTTTTTCTATTATAAATAAAATCTAAATTTTTCATATGTTATCTCCTTTTTTTATTTACTTATTTTTCATCTTATTTCATTATTTTTCATATGACAATACCTTTTTGAAAATTTTAATATTATCCTCTATAAAACTTTAAATTCATAATTAAAAAATCATCTATATAATAAATCTAATATTCTAATTATAAAATAAAAAAGGCAGACTTCAGGAATCATTGCTTTATACCCTATTGTCTTACCTTATAATTTTTTATCTTCTTTTTTCATTTTTAATATATCACTTAAACACTTAAAATTTAACAATATTATCTTCCTTTCTCACATTATAGTTCATTACTCTTCCACAATTTTTTATAATATACAAAAGGTGCTAAAAGAATAATTCTTGTCTTTTGCACCTTCTTTTACTTAATATACTTATATATTATTATTTTTTAAATTTATTGTGATCAATTTAATTCATTAATGTAATTAACATTTCTTCAACAGAAAAAACATCATTAGTTTCAAATATTTCTGCTAAACTTTCAATATTTTCTTCTAAATGCTCAATATCCTTTGAATACATATGGCTAATATCAACTATATCCGCATCATTAAGCTGACCTTCTTCAGTAAATCTTACAATACATAACTCCTTAATCATCAAGTAACTAACTATTGCTGTTTTTATCTTTGCAGATACATCATAATCAAATACTGCTTTCATAAAGTATCTAAATATAAAGTAGACTAATATATGTTCAAACTTATATATCTTTTCTTTATAATACTTATTAAATGCCTTATGCTTAGATAAATACACCTCTTTATCATCTTCACTTTGCCAAAAATATCTTATAGCATCATCTAAGCCTAAAGGATCATTAGGAGTTATATGCTTTAATCTCTTAAACACATTAAAATATTCCTTCATATTATGATATTTATAATTTTCTTTATTATTATATTTCTCCAATGTAGTGATAACATCTTTTACAAAATTTCTATCAAGATATTTTTCCCTAATAAATCTTATATCTGAAATATCATTTTCATCTATTTTATCTTGAATTTCTTTAGTGAAATATAATACTATTGAAGCTCTTACATTTAAATCAATCTCTCTATCTTGAATAATATCTAATATTATTTTTCTACATTGTATAAGTTCTAAATAAAGTTTTGCATTAATATCATTATAACTATTTACTTCTTCATCATTTTCATCTAACTCAAAAGTAGCTTTCTTTGAATTTCTTAAAATTATTCTTGCAGCTTCAGGACATGATAACGAAATTCCAACTTCACGTAAACTTCCAAATTCCTCTGTATACCTTGGATACTGTTTACAAGTATAACAAAGAGCATCTTCTCCAACATTCTTATAAATATCACATAATTTTTTTTCATCTAAAAACGGACAATTATTTCCCCTTAATACAAATATATTTTCTCCAGCATCATGTACTATTTCATTTCTTAGTCTCTCACCAAAAGGTCCTTCAACCTTTTGATACTTTTTATAAGTTTCATCATCAATTACTATTCCCCATCCGGCACAACATGTATCTTCACATTCTGAAGATATACATTTAAAATCTTTAAAATATTCTGGTACTCTTATTTTCATTTTCTACCTCACATCATGTGTATATATTACTTCTTGATTTATTCAAGATTTATTTTAATATTTATTAATTATAGTATCAACCTAATTAACCTTTTTCAATTATTATTAATTATTACATGTATTAAACTCAACATAAATATTAGCAAGTGTTCTATTAATAAAATCATTAGTAATATAAGCATTATCAGAAAATAATAATCCGTAATCAGTATTAAACCTGCTGAGCATAAGGATAATATAAAAATTAGTAATACTTATATCAATAACTCCAGTATAAAATGGAATTACTGCACTTGAATTAGAAATTACATATGTTAGTGATGGTATAAATGAACTATCTAAATCATAATTATTACCCATAACTTTTTTTATAAATTGATCAGCATATTTATTATCATGAATTTTTACATTTCTATCAAATTTTATATTACCTTTTTCAACTTCATTAATATATAAACCTATAATAAAACAATATAAATCGATTTGTAAATTCCCATTGGTTTTAGTATTAAAAGTTAATGGATTTAAAGGATTATATTGTTCTGTCTTAAATCTCGAATAATTGTAACTTAAAAATAAATAAAGTCTATTATAATTTCTATAGACTATCTTTCCATCTTTAACTAATGGACTAACACTTCCTAAAAACTTTGCACACGGAGGAACCGTAAAATCTTCAAATCTATCGCAACTGCATTTGTATTTATTTTTTCTTTTTTTTTTCATTAACTATCCTCCATAATTGCTTCATATTATCCTATGATTTTAAATAACAAAAGACACCTATATTATTGCAAGTGCCTTAATTTAATAATTTAATCTATTACAACTATTTAAATATTTTATTTACTAATTAATTTTTCCTAAATAAGATTATTTTGCTTAAAAATTGATGAAAAAAATTTTTTATTCAAATATTATACATTTAATATTTTGATTTTCTCACTGTTTCTCCTTCATTATCACTGATACTTTTTTGATCTTTATTGACTTTAAACATATAATATATTTGTACAAAGAAATAAGAAATGTACACAAAATAATGATTGTCTAATATTTTAAATAAGTCTTATTTAATATTGTCAACAATAATTTAAAATTAAAATAAATGAAAGAGAGTGATTTTATGACAATTTATAATTATGACAAACATCAAGACTACAAATTTGAATATAAGAAGGATCATATCTTAGTTGATAAATTCTATACTACTACCAACAAATATGCACCTTATACTTCTATGATGTCTAAAAGTGATTTAACTGAGGAAGAGTTTGATAATATATGTGAAGATTGGTATGTTAGAAAGCATAGAGAAGAAGCTGCAAGAGCAAACCATAAAAAGGTTAGCTAATAAATATAACCATGGAAGAATTTTGTAATTTAAATAAAAACTGTTGCAACTTATAACTTTGCAACAGTTTTTTTATTTGCTATATACCATTTCTATCTTTTTTCTTTTTAAGTAACTCACTAGTATTAATAGCTTTAGGCTTAGATTTTTCTTCACTCTTCTTTTTTACCTTAGGTTTCTTCTCTTTCTTGTTAACTTTATCCTTTATATTATCATTAGATATATCTGGAGTCTTTATATCATTTTTATCTTTTTCTACTGCTAATTCTTCCTTAATCAAACTCTTTTTATTAACTTCCTTTTTCTTATTCTTATTACCAATTTTAATATACTTAGAAAAATCTAAATTCAATCTTCTATAAACTATATCTAATAAGAATAATATTAACCCTAATATAAGAAGTGGATTAGTTAAATTAATTTTCTTATACTCCTTTTTAAGCTTTCCTTCAAAAACCTCTTCAGGCTTATTTATAAAAGATCCATTAGTTTCACTTACAAGAGAATCTAGTTTAACTGAATTAGTATTAAACTTATATTCATCAGAATACTTAAGAGCAAAAGCTCCTTTATAATTACTAGTTATATTTTCTCCCTCTTGCTGCCTAATGTTGAAATTATAAAATCCTAAATCACTTAATGGAACATTTGCTTCAAATTTTCCTGGTTCAGTTTGAATTAAAGTAAACTCACCTTGAGTACCATCATCCCCATTATAAACACCAGTTACTTTAGTATCAGAATCAACATTATCATTATAATATTCAACCTTAGCTTCATTCCCATCTTGGGATATAAATAAATTACCCTCTTCACCATATGATGGTATTGCATAATAAACTATATTTTTAATTAATTGAGCACCATACTCCCAAGTTAAATAATTTTTACTCCAACTTCCATCAATATCACTTGTAAAGCTTGCTGTTTTCCCAATTCCATACTGCCTTACTGCAAGTATTGGTTCATCTCTATTAGAGCTTAATATTTCAATTGCATCGTCCTTTAAAGATGTCCCTATATACCCAAGTAATGATGGAAGCCCTTCTGATGTCTGCACTCCTGCTAATACTTCATGATTACTTACTACACTTGGTGTGAATTCTTCGTTTATTATATAAGTTCCTACAGACATTAATACTTCTTGAGCAAATATTCTTGGAATATCTGTATAAATGTCAGTATAATAACTTCTACCATTTCCTGCTGTTGCTAAATCACTTAAAAGACTTGAATTAGAATCACTTCCAACTGCAACCGTTGATAATGTTATATTTTCATTATTAAATTTTTGTATAAGTTCCTCATAAGTTGAATAAGGAATTGAATCTTGTCCATCAGTTAATAAGATTGTGTGCTTTATTTTTGCATCACTTTCACTTTGAATATTATATCCTTTTTCAAGTGCCGGATATATTGATGTTCCACCTCTTATTTGTATTCCTGATATAAGCTCCTTTATATAATCCTTATCAGTAACTTTTTGAGTAGGAACTACAACATCAAAAGTATCATCAAAAGCAATTACTGATATATCATCTATTTCCCTTAAATTATCTATAGCCTTCATTGCAGCTTCTTTTGCAAGTGTTAATTTACTAACTCCTCCACCTTCAGCACTCATACTCCCAGACTTATCTATAATTAAATTAATACTTATAGAAGGGACCTCATTTTTACCTTTCTTATCCATATTTACAGGAAGTATAGTTTCTAATGCTGTATCTTTATATCCTCCAAGAGCATAGGAATCCTCACCACCAAAAGTAACAACTCCACCGCCATAATCCTTAACATAGCTTTCAATATTATCCATAAAACCATTAGTTAAATCATCTTTATAAACATTATTTAGTACTATTACTTTATATTCTAAAAGTTCATTTAATGTACTTGGTGATGAGCTTGGAGAAATAGTTTTAATATTAGCCCCACCATTATTTAATATTTCTTCTAGTGCTTGCGAATCCCCCCTTACACCATTTATTATTAAAACATTAGGTTTATCAATTACATTTGTATAAGCACTATATTCATTATTTATCTTATTAGTATCACCATCTGCTTCAACTGTAACTCTATAACTCTTAAATCCCCCACTATTTTGAACATCCCTAAAAATAAAAGAATTACTTCCTTTTTTTACTTCTACAACTTGTTCTCCAACTTTTTCTCTCCCACTAAAAAGAGTAAGTTTTGCTGAGGTTGAATAATTAGACTCTAAATCTATTTGTACAGAAAATTCTTCCCCAATAGATATATTGTCTGGGATAGTTACACTATCTACATAAACCTCATCACCACTTTGCCCACTAACTTTATATACTTTTAAATCTATGTTTTCAGCATTAATTAATGGAATAGATTTTAGTATATCTCCTTTATTTTCTTCTCCATCAGTTATAAGAACTATTCTCTTAGATGCACCATCTTCAAATAATGTTATTGCTGTTTCTACTGCACTTTGGATATTGGTTGCTGTAGAAACTGGACTGGAATTTAAACTTTTATACGAAGATTTATTATCTATAATTTTATCTACTTTTGCATTATCACCAAATAATATTACTCCAGCTTTATTTCCCTTAGGCATTATTTCTAATGCATTATTTATAAAACTTTCACCATTATTTTTAAAAGAACTAATACTTTCTGAAACATCTAATAAAAATACTGTTGAAATGTTTTTCCCCTTAATACTTACTGTTATATTAGCAAATGATAGCAGTAATAAAGTAAAAATAATTATTCTACTTATTAATATTAATGTATCATTTTTACTGTTACTTCTAAACTTTTTCACACTATAGTAAATAAAGAAGATAAGTATTGGAATTAATATTAAAAAGTATAAATTTCCTATATCTAATTTCATTTTTATCTCCTCCTAATTACCTTTCTTGTATAATATCCACTCAAAAGCAACTATTAACATAGCTAGTAATATGAATATTGGTGCTAAATTGATCCCACTTTTTAAGTTACTTTTGCCATCAACTATATTATCATTTTCTCCAATTGTTTCTATTGAAGTATCACTTTCACTGGAAGTTGGGAAGTTTACCGAAAAACTTTCTTTATTATCGTTTTGATTTATTTTATATACACCTAAAGCTAATTCTCCTTTTACTTCTTCGCCTGATTCTAAACTTTTAATATCTCCATTAGGGTAAGATATATTTATTTTACTTTCAAAGTCTGAAGATTTTACTACTATTTTTTCTCCAGCTTTAAAATTATTACTATATACCATTCCTGTAGAAATTAATTCTTCCCCAAGTTCATATACAAGAATCGGAAATTCTTTTTTAAGTGTAAAATCAGTTGAATGTAAATCAAAAGATAATGCTGCTATTTTTCTATTACTTAATTCACCCTTAAATCCAATAGAATTATTATCTACTGTAAGTATATTAGTACCATAATACGGCGTTTCTATTATGTTATATTCTGATAATGTAAATTGTGTATCTTCTAAATAATTAGAAACTTCTCCCTTAACAGCTTTAGCCTGACCTATTTCTCCCCCCTTTAATACATTAAAGAATTCATTAGAACTAGGATTTATAAACAATATGCTTCCCTTACTTGGCATAGCCTCTGGCATCTTATTATCAAATACATAAAGGTCATACTCATCATTTCCTATTATATTAGATGCATCATTAGTTTTATAAACTTCTGTATTTTCAATAACTCCAAAGGCCTTTTCTAAAAATACATTTTCATCTGTAACTAATAATATTTTCTTTACCTTATTTTCACTAACTACATGATAATAAACATTATCCTCCATTAATATATCTTTTCTTGATAACTCCCCTTTTAAGTAATCAGAATTTAAAGCATCCAATTCAAAAGATAAAGTTTTACTTTCACCAACTTGTAGAGTTAACCCTTCTACTAAAGCTAATTCCTCACCATTATATAATGAAAAATCACCTTCATATAAACCATCTCCATTATTAGTAACATTAGCAATTACTTTAATCTTATCATCTACAAATTTATGTGAAATATTATCTATAGAAGCATTTAATCCACTATTCCCCAAATAAACTATTCTTCCATTTATATCCGAAATTGTGGCTTGTTTATCAGTAAAAATTAATGCTTCATATTCTTCTCCTATTCCATCACCTATAGCATTAACAAAGGATATTACATCATTTATATCTCCACTGCCATAGCTTTTACTTATTTTATCAATAACAGAATTGGTATTAGCTTTATTAAATTCCCCATTTAAAAGTAAATTTGAAGTTCCATCATAAGAAATAATATAAGCATTTGTTCCATCTTTAGTACTATTTAAATATTCCTTTGCAATCTCTTTCCCTTGTTCTAGCCTACTCTTATCTCCATCATATATTGCATTCATACTTGCAGTATTATCTATTACTATTATTACATTTTTATAGCTCTGCCCTCCTATACTAATAAAAGGACTCATAAGAGCTAAAATTACACTTAAAATTATTATAATTTGTAATAATAGCATTATATTTTTCTTGAATTTTTCCCATGGTGTATTGGCCCTAGTATTTTTATAAACTTCCTTCCATAATAAAGATGAAGATATGACTTCTTCTTTATATTTACGCTTTAATATGTAAAGCATTATTACTGGAGGAATAGTCAAAAGTAAAAATAATGGCCATAAATTAGTAAAGCCCATATTTCTTCCCCCTAATACAATACTTTTCTTTTACTAAATTCATTTAAAATTATTTCCTCTATATTCATAGACGAATTAACAGTTATAAGCTTTCCACCGTATTTTCTGACTAATGCCTCAATACTATCATTGTATTTTTTTAAAGTTTCTTTATAATCCTTTATTAATGCTGGTGTAACACTAAGCTTAATATTTTCACCTGTTTCGCTATCAACTAAAGTTATTTCATTATTAAATTCAGGATTAATTTCTTCTTCACATAATACTTGTACTAATATTATTTCTTGTTTTTTATAAGCTAAATATTTTAATCCCTCTTCTAAACCTTCTAATCCTGAATTATTTAAGAAGTCTGATACTACAATAGATATTCCTCTCAAATTTAAATGTCTTTTTTTAATGCTTGAGCTTAAATCTGTACTTCCATCAAAATTAATATTTTCAAGATCTCTCAATATTTTTTGAAACCCTTTATTGCCAGTGCTTGTCTTTAAATTTTCTATTACTCCATCATTCATGGTGCTTATATTAACTCTATCAAGATTATTCAATGCAATATAACTTAAAGCCGCTACTATTTTTAAAGCTGTCTCTTTTTTGTTATATTTTCCATAATCCATAGATTTACTTTTATCAATAAAAAAGTTAAATAAACCTTCTCTTTCTTCCATAAATACTTTTACAAAGAATTTATCAAATCTTCCGTAAGCATTCCAATCTATCCTTCTAAAATCATCACCTGGTGCATATTCTCTATAATCTGAAAACTCAACTGATACCCCTTTTGCTTTTGATTTTCTTCCACCTTGAGTACCTCCACTAAGCTTAAAATTAATATACATATTAATTTTATTTAGCTTTTTAAAGAAGTCCTCATTAAATATCGTTTCCCTCATTTTTTACACTACCTTTAAGTCTTCTAAAATTTTAGAAATTATATCTTCTTCATTTAATCCTTCAGTTATTGCATCAAAATTTAAGATAATTCTATGTCTTAATACTTGGTATGCCAGTTCTTTTATATCTTCAAATGATACATTTAATCTACCTTCCATTACAGCTCTAACTTTTGCTCCTGCAATAATACCTTGTGCAGCTCTTGGTCCTGCTCCTGCTTCTACATATTTTTTAGCTATCTCAGCTCCATATTCTAGTTCTGGATGGGTTGCAAGTATTAACTTTAAAGCATATTCTTTAACTGGTTCTGCAATTTTAATTTCCTTAATAATATTTCTAAGTTCTAATATTTCACTACCTTCTAGTACATTAGAAAGTTCTAACTTGTTATTAGTTAATGTTAAATCCATTATTTCTTTTAATTCATCTAAATTAGGAAATTCTACATTAAGCTTAAACAAAAATCTATCAAGCTGGGCTTCTGGAAGAGGATAAGTACCTTCTTGCTCTATAGGATTTTGAGTTGCTAATACCATAAATGGTTTTGGCATCTCATAAGTTGTTTTACCTACTGTTACTGTTTTTTCTCCCATTGCTTCTAAAAGTGCAGATTGAGTTTTAGGAGTAGCTCTATTAATTTCATCAGCTAATAAAAGATTTGTAAATACTGGCCCCTTTTCAAACTTAAATACTGTGTTATCATTTTCTTTAACTACAATATTCGTTCCTACTACATCAGCTGGCATTAAGTCTGGTGTAAATTGTATTCTAGAAAAATTTAAATCTAACACCTTTCCAATTGTTTTAACTAATTGAGTTTTTCCCATTCCAGGCATACCTTCTAAAAGTACATTTCCTTCTGCAAATATAGCTATTAATACATTTCTAATTGTATCCTTTTGCCCAATTATTCCTTTACTTATTTCTTCTTCACATCTTTTTATCTTCTTTGAAACTTCTATAATTGATACTTCATTAATTTCCATCTTTGCCACCTCATAAAATTTTCTAGTTAAATTTATTAATATTTGGATTAATTTAATTGCTCAAAATAATTTTTTATAATATCTTTTAAGCTTTGTGGTAAATTGCTATTATTAGCTCCTTCTAAAGCACTATTACTATAATCACCAATTACCTTATCGTAATCTATCTTTTCTCCACCTATATTCATCCCAGTTTGATTTTCTATTCCTTGTGAATTTCCATTTTCATTTTTATTACCAGTAAGATTCCCATCTTCACCTTCATTTCTTCCTGGAATATATATTTGCTCACCTTTAGAATTTTCTAAATCATTTTCTTTGCCTTCAGTACTACCAGTATTCCATCCCGTTCCATAACCTGCCCCTGATCCATTTCCACTTGATCCGCCTTGCCCTTCACCACTTCCAGAACCTGAGCCTTGACCATTACTAGATCCTTGTCCTTGACCTTGATTTTCTCCTGATTCTGATGATTGCGAACTACTACTTTGTCCAGTACTATTACTTATTGATTTTGAAATAGCATCAGATAGGCTTTCGCTATCAAGTTTTTTATCTAGCACTGAATTTGAAGCATTTTTCAAAGCTTCTGCTAATTCTTCATCACTCATTTCTAATGCTGCATTTTTTAAGGCTTCAGAAAGTTCACTTAGCTCTGCACTACTCATATTATTTAGTTTTTTTTGAATTTCTTCTAATTCTTTATTTATACCTTCTGTATCTCCATTCATCATTGCTTCTGCTAAATCTTTACTTTCTTCTTTTTTCATAAGCTCATTTACTAATTTATTTACATCTTTTTTAGCTGTATCTTCTTTTTCTTTATTAAATTCATCTAATAATTTCTTTTTAGCCTCTTCCAATGCTTCTTTAGCTTTTTCTGAAGATAATTTTTCTTTTTTATCTTCTAACTTTTTTTCTAAACGTTCTAAAGTCTTATTTAATTCAGACTTCTTTTCACTTTCTTTTAATTCCTTAACTGCATCTTCTAAAAGCTTTTTAACTTCTTCTTTTTCTTCCTCTGATAAATCTTCTGACTTTTCTATTTCCTTCTTTTCTTTTTCAACTTTTTCAATAACTGATTTTTGGTATTTATCAAACTCTCTTATTTTTTGTGCTTCTTTTCTTGCAGTAGTAGGCACAAACATTACTAAAATACACATAATTACTAGTGCTAAAACTAATAGTACTTGCTTTTTATCTATATTCATCTTAATATTCTTTTTTATATCAAAGTTTTTAATATGACTTACTGTATCTTGCTTTTGCGCTATTGACATATTATCATTACACTCTATAAGTCCTAATGAAGTAATAAGCCTTTCATCTAATCCTTTTGAATCCACCATAAGGGCGATTTGATTCTTTTTCGGTGATTTAATAAATCCAAAAATTAAAATAATTACTAGTCCTATTACTAATATTCCTATACAAATTTCTAAGACATAAGGAATGCTTATAAAAAGTGATATTAAAAGCAAACTAAAGATTAAGCATAGCAGAATTTTCAATCCTACTATGCTTAAATTTAATAAGAAGTTTGCTTTAATTCTTTTAGAAGCCTTATTTAAAAACATTAAAATAGCTTTATCTAAAGAATCCATTTTACTACTCCTTTACTTTTTTAGATTTACTTTTTCTTTTCTTCTTTAATGGATTAAGTTTTATTGCTGCTAAATATATAAATAATATAGAAAGCCCTAATTGCACTGCTATTGAAATATATTCTGAATATGTGCTTATTCCAAATTCAGATATTATAGACTCAAAGCCCATACCTGATCCAACTTGATTTAATAGTAAGCTTGCAAATCCCACTATAGGGCTTAAATACACTATAGGAGATGCTTTAGGTACTGTAGATGTATAATTTCCACTCATATTCATTTGGTAAACAGTCACAATAAGTATTACCCAGGTAATAACAATAATTCCTATATAAATAAGTAAAACTAATCCATATGTTAATGCTGTAGCCGCCTTAGAAGTTTTTACATATGTAGAAACAAAAACTCCTATTGAACTAACAAAAATTGTGTTAATTATAAAAAATACTACCAACCATAATATATTAGTAAGCTTAACACCACCAATTAATGCTCCTATTGCATAAAGCGGCATTGTTGAAATTATAAGAACTATAACTCTTAACGATGAAGCCGAAACCTTTCCTAGAATTATTTGTAATGGTGTCAACTTTGATGATAGCAATATGTCTAATGTTTGTTTTTCCCTTTCTGAACATATTGCAGTTGAACTTAATGCTGGAACTATGAAGAGTAACAATAAAGCTTGACCAATTGCCATTACAACATAAAATATAACCGATGATTCTAAATCTAATCCACTTGAAAATATTCTTGAATTTAATGAAGTATAATAAATCATTACTGCTATTGATAAGGCAGCTATATATGCAAATATCATAAGTGTAAATTTAATACTTCTTACTGCTATTTTACTCTCATTTCTTAATACTGGATTTACTCTCATAATTATACCTCCTCATCACTATCTGCTGTAATTTGAATGAATACATCTTCTAAATTACCAACTGCTCTACTGTAATTTAATATTGGAATATCTTTTAACACTAAGAACTTTAAAAGATTGCTTATAACTTCATCATCACCTTTTATATTAGCAGTAATCTTCTTATCATCAACCTTAATGCTATCTACATATGGTAATTCTTTAAGAGCTTTAACTGCATCCTCTTCTTTATCTAAAACAGTAAATACTATAGGTGAAGCCCCTGCTGCTCTTGTCATTATTTCATCAACAGTTCCTTGGCAAACTACAACTCCATTTTTAACTATACCAATATTAGTACATACTTCCCCAAGCTCTGGTAATATGTGAGAAGAAACTATAATTGTTTTACCCATTTCCTTTAAGTTTCTTAATATCCCCTTCATTTCATATCTAGCTCTTGGATCCATTCCTGAAGCAGGTTCATCTAAAATTAAAAGATCTGGATTATGAACAAGACACCTTGCTAAACATAATCTTTGCTTCATCCCTCTTGATAATCCATCAACATAGGCGTCATATTTATCTTCTAAATTAACTAATCTAAGTAAATCCATAGATAATTCTCTTGCTTCTTTTCCAACAATCCCATAAATTGAAGCATAAAACTCTAAATACTCAATTGCTTTTAAATTATCATAAACTCCAAAGAAATCTGGCATGTATCCAATTTTATCTTTTAATGCCTTATTATTTTTTATTGCATCTATTCCATCAACATAAACTTCTCCACTATCTGGTGATAAAAGTCCTGAAATAATCTTCATCGTTGTACTTTTTCCTGCACCATTTGGCCCTATAAAACCAAATATCTCACCTTTTTTAATCTCTAAATTTAATCCATTTACAGCCTTAAAACTTCCATATGATTTTTCAAGATTCTTTATAACTAACATTATTTCTCCACCCCTTTTATCATTAATTTTGGAGCTGCATTATTACCATCATTGCTAGCTACAATCTTTATTTGTATCTTATTATTTAAAGTATAGCTTCCATCATTTGATATCTTATAGCTTCCTGATGATAAACTAAATTTTTCATATTCATTTGTATTATAATTGTATATATAATACTCTCCATCAACTCCATATTGATATCCCCATCTATCAGTACCTGAATTAATAGTAATTTCTTTTACATCTACGTTAGTATCAATATCATATTCTAAAATTACATCACCATAACCATAAATATATCCTTCATAATAATCAAAGTTTGCTGTATCAGCTATAGAAGCAATATTGTACTCAAAATATCCTTCTGGAAAATTTAAATTTCCATCTTCATCCTTAAAATCTATATCTGCATCTTGTACTACCGCAGTTAAATCATAATTTGAAATTGATTTATTTTCTATTTTTAAACTATAATCAACCGGTAAGTCAGTAATAGCAATAATTTTTGTTTTCGCTCCAATATAATTACCATTACTTAGTAAATATAATAATGAAGAATATCTTTCTACATTTTTAAATTTCGGATCTCTCTTATCTACAGAATCATCCCATTGTGCATTATAATATTCATTTTGAATACTATCTGCATATCCTTGAATTCCATAACTATTTTTTATTTCTGCTTCTGAAATAGAAATTTGTTCTCCTGTACTTACTTCACCTAAATCCCATACACTCTGCCCAGATACTATAATTAATTTTTTAATATCATAGTCTAAATTATTTTTAATAGTTCCTTCTAAACTTCCATCTTTAATTTTTAAAGAGTTTTCTATTTTAGGTAATACTATTTCTTTTCCTGAAACCTCAAATTTATTCATTTCTGATACATTATTGGCTACTGTAAAATATGAATTATCTTTTATATATGTTGTTTTAATTTTTAAAGTTTTAGTTTCACTACTTGTATCTCCATAATAATAATAGTCATCAGAAATATACTTCATATTTAAATTTTCTTCTTTTTCTATCTTTAAATTACCTTTATTTTTACTTCCAATACCTATATATCCATTTATTTGCCCTTTTCCGTTTTCATCAGTTGATATAATATTAACTGAGTTTACTACAACATCCTTAAATTTCATCTTACTTCCTAATAAATAAATTAATATAGTAAATATTACTGCTGTTATAGGTATAAGTATCCATGTTAATTCATTTCTTTTCATCTTCTTTAAAACAACATATAAAACTATTCCAACTAAAACTGCATATGTTGCAAGTATTATTCCTAATGTTACTGGGCTTACTACATCTTGAACTGGAATATTTCTTAACATATAACTTGCTTGATAGCTTGATGAATTATAGCTGCCATTATAATCTTGTTGATAAATCTTATCAAACGTTTCTATCAACATATTTTGTAACATTAAAGTTGCATCACTACTTGATATAAAAGGCTCTAATCCTAAATCAAATGTAGTTACTAAAATAGTTCCTGCACCTCTATCTAATGAATAAACTAACTTATTTCCATAACTGTTATTTGTAACGGTTGCTCCCTCTAAAGTTATTTGTGATAATATTAAATTTAAATTTTCATTAGTAATAGCAACATTTCTTTCAATAGTTCCTTCTGAAGAAATATTTAAGAAGTTCTTATTTATGTTAGTTATTGTTTTACTTTCATTTGCACCTGTACCAATTATTAAAGTTCCACCTTCATTAACCCAATTATTTAAGGAACTATAATGATCTTCATTTAAATTGGCCATATTATAGTTATTTATTACTATTAAATCTAATACATCTATATTTAATCCGTTTTCACTCAGATAACTTTCATCTATATTAACGCAATTCATTCTTCCTACATTTGAATAAGAAGAATCAAAATAAGTTATATCTCCTAAATACCCTAATGCAGTAGCATCATCAGTTAATAATCCTGTTAGTGCATTTCCCTCACTTACTCTTCCAGAAGAAACATGAAATTTTTTTTCATATAAAACTTTATCATTTTCCACTAAACAAAGTGTTCCACTATTATTTCCATCTAAAAATTTCACTGGAATTGTTACACTTACACTTTCTCCAACTTTTGCGTAAACTTCCTTTGAATATGAGTTATATCCTCCTGCATAGTCAGATACTATCCTTAGCTCTATTTCTCCATTAAAATCTTTTTCTAAATTATTTATTTGTACAGTAACTGGCATATATTTTTGAGCCTTATATTTTCCATCTATACCATAACTTATAGTCAGATCATACTTATCATCATTTTTACTTGCATTTACCTTCATATTTGGTGCAATTAAATTAAAGATAAAGACTAATAAAATGGCACTAAATATTTTTATATTTTTTACT
Organism: Clostridium sp. K04; assembly: GCF_019734375.1. Lineage (NCBI taxonomy): Bacteria > Bacillati > Bacillota > Clostridia > Eubacteriales > Clostridiaceae > Clostridium > Clostridium sp. K04. Next base: position 14,892 of record NZ_JAASHD010000033.1, on the reverse strand, counting down.
TTCATTCATCCTTCCCCCATTTTTTACATTATTTTACCTTTGCATATTATCCTATCATATTCTACCTTATTTTTCACTAATTATCTTTTCTTTTCCATTACAGTTTTCTTAAAAATTTCTTAAACTATTTTATATTTCATAAAAATAAATCTATATAAAAAAATATTACTGGAAATCAAATTTTCCAGTAATATTTTTCTAGAACTAAATTATATAAAATTATTTACAGTCTTAAATTTTCATAAATTATTTTTTATTTTTTACTATGGCTACACCACTTAAAATCATTAATATTCCTATTAATATAAAATTACTTCTACCTGTATTAGGTAATTTATCAATAGTATTTTGGTTTATCTCTTCTTTATTAGGTATAGTTGATGGATTAATTGGTTTATTAGTATCAACTATATTTGCTTCCTCATCTGGTATTGGCATTGGATCTAAATCTGGTATTTGTGTTGGTTTTAAATTTTTTATATTTGTAAATTCTACCGTTATTATTTGATTTGCTTCAATTTTTCCAGTTGAATTGCTTGAAGTTACTTGGTATTCTTCATTATCACTTTCAATTATTTCATACTCAACATTTGCTGGTAATCCTATTGCTTCTTTGCTTTCATTATCTCTTAGTTTAAAAATTGAAACTCCATTTTTAAACTCCATTTCTCCATACTTTCCATTTATAGTTTTATCTGAAAGTATTACTGTATATGTAAATTCTTTTGTTTTATCTGCTGCATTTCCTGATACTTTATTCGTTACTTTCAAATCTCCACTTGAAACATCTCCATATGTAAATTCAGTCCACAAATGTGTTCTATTTGTATAAAGTCCCGTCATTTTTTGATACTTTTTACCTTTATATTCAATATCTTTTAAAGGGGAATACTGACTTGGTTCTTTTGCCCACATTATATTACTCCATATTCTGAATTCTTCATCACTTTCAGGCATATGATCTGAAACAAAAACATAATCTTGATTTCCATAAATATTATCTACTGATCCATTCATTAATGAAATTCCATCTGGTAAATCTAATATATACATTCCATTATATTCATCAGGCTCTTCTATTCTAAAATTCCCACTATACCATTTTCCATCGCTTCCTTGAGTAAATTTAAAATCACTTTTAACTTCAATTTTATTACTTAAAGGTTCTTCTGCAAGAATAATAAAATCAGAATTAGCATACTGCATGAAGACTTCACCAAGTTTATAATTCGATATATCATTTAAGTTATTAGATGGAACTCCATAATCATACATCAATTTCCAAATTGCACTTTGAGTATTATTATAGGCTTCTTCTTCAGTAACATAATAAGAATCTGAATACATATATGCAAATGCCTCTAGTGGGTTATCAAAATTAATTAAACATATTACTGCTTTATAAAATGGGTTAACCATAATATCTGGTTTTGTTAAACTACTATTTATATTAGTTTCTTTCGTCATTAAAACATCATAAATAAATTTTAATAAAACATCTTTATTCTCACTAAAGTTATCAATAGTAAATTTATGATGTCCTAATTCTGGGAATGCCTCTACAAGAATAGGATCTGGCTTTAACATATCATTAAATTCTTCTTCAGAAGGAATATATCCATCTTTATCTTCAATAATTTCGTAAAGTCTCATTCCATTATAAGGATATCCCATAAAAAGAATCTTTTTCAATTTTTTAATCATTTCATCATAATTTTGAATATCCTTTGAATCAAGGTACCCATATATATAATCTGGAATCTGTTGTCCATTTTCTGTTATGTGTGGCCAATTAAGTTCATTATTCATACAATAAACAACAATATCTTCTTGAGTGTTTTTAGGATCTTCAATATAATGAATACCATCATAAAATATTATTTTACATAATGTCCCATCTGCAAAGGTACTTTTTGATATAAGTGTTATAAACATACACAAAAAAATCATTCCTGAAATTAATCTTTTTAGCTTTTTCATATTATTTACTCTAACTCCTTTAAATCTAAATATTAATTTCTTATTCTCAATACAAATGAAATATTTTTATTTACCATCCTTTTATTCCAATATTTAATAAAAGGGGTTATACACTAATATTTAGTGTATAACCCCTTAATTTAAACTATTTTGGAGGCGCCACCCAGATTTGAACTGGGGAATAAAGGTTTTGCAGACCTCTGCCTTACCACTTGGCTATGGCGCCTTATATTTATTAGTATATATAATACTCTTCAAAATGTCTAGACTTTTTTATATTTTAAAGTATAAGAAGCTATAAATTCAGCTCCTTATACTTTATAAATGCTAAAACATGTCTACTTATTTTTTATAGCTTCTATATAATAAATTTCCGAATTATCAATAGTAGTTCTAGTACTTAAGTATTTATTTATTATTCTAACATTATCTTCTACAGGTAATAGTAAATCTTCTTTAACTAAATCACTTTTAGAATGCACATGGTTTATTTCATTTCTGCTTTGAGAATGAGCTATTATAACTTTTCCATTTTCATTTAATAATTTATATAAATGTTCAAATAATTTTTCTTTATCTTTAAAATGAGGGTATGCTGAATATATAAATATATAATCATATCTACCTTCATTAAAATTCATAATATCAGATACTACAAACTCAACATTTTCTTTCTTATATTTTTCTCTTGCTACTTCTATCATATTTTCTGAGATATCAACAGCAACCAATTTTGATGGCGACTTTTCTAACAAATAACTAATTAATATACCTGTTCCTGTTCCTATATCAAGAATTTTTGAGCCTTTCTCTATATCCGATAGTTGAAGTATTTTTCTTATTTTTTTATCATCATGATGACACATTTCATCCCATTTATAAGCTAAGCTATTAAAAAATTCTCTATTATTCATTTATCACAGCTTCTCCTTTTTTCACATGCTCTACAGCCTTTAATACTACTGGTATTAATATGAGCTGAATAATTATTCCTGGTATTGCTTTAATAAAAGTTGTAGTCAAAAATGCTGTAAATACAAAAACATTTCCACCTACTGTTAATAAAATATAATTTGCCACTCCAGATACTATTCTTCCAACAACCATAGCTACAATTAATGATATAAATATATTATACTTTTTATCTTTATATAATAGTCCTGTAACTATTCCATATGTTGCAAGCTCAAATGCCATAGAAACTCCTGTTGGGAATATAGCTGGCATTCCTAAAAGTACTGAATTAACAAAAGGTAATAATATTCCTAAAATCAAACCATACTTTTTTCCTAATATTACCCCACATAATAAAACTGGAATATGCATAGGTAAAAATATTTGTCCTGGCAAACTAGTTACATGAAAAACATAAGGTATAACTATACCTATTGCAAGAAACAATGCGGCCCATACCAAATCCTTTGTTTTTTCATTCATAAAAACTCCCCCCAATATTATATTTCTATTTTCCATAAATTGTTTAATAACAAAATTGTATCATTTTTAATTTTTTCCAACAACCTAGTTATACCTATATTATTTTTATTTTTCTCCTTAATTTCTATTATATTTTTTAAAATAACTACTTCTAGTACAATCTGCTACAATCATTTTAACATTTCAGCCACTCATAGCTATATTCAAAGATATAAAAAGAAAGAGCTGTCAAATTAACCGCTCTTTCAATATAAATATTTAATTATTTCTTGATGCTGGTAAATATGGTATTATTCTTTCAGCAAAACTTGGCATTGTCATAGTTTGAAGATATACTCTACCTGGTCCAGTTAAAGTCGTTAAAAACAATCCTTCTCCCCCAAATAATATATTTTTAAATCCCTTTACCATTTTAGCATCATATTTAACACTTCTTTCATAAGCTGCTATATTTCCTGTATCTACTATTAATTTTTCTCCTGGTGCTAAATCTTTTGCAACTACACTACCATCAATTTCAAGAAATACTTTACCTTTTCCTCTTACTTCTTGCATTATAAAGCCTTCTCCACCAAAGAATCCTCCTTTTACACTTCTATTAGTTGTAAGTGATAGATTAACACCTGGCTCTGCACATAAAAATGCACTTTTTTGACATACATATTCTCTTCCATCAGATAAATCTAGCACTATTATTTCACCCGGAAATGATGAAGATATTGTTATTTCTCCCGGATAGTGTTTCGCTGTATATGTTGCCATAAATATTGAATCCCCAGACATCATACGCCCTAAACCTTTAAATAATCCACCTTTCATATTCGTATTCATTTCTATATTTTCCGTCATCCAAGTCATTCCACCAGATTGTGTGTAAATACTTTCCCCTTGATTCAATCTTATTGTTACAGCAGGTAAATTTCCTCCAAAAATATTATATTCCATTTTATTTTCCTCCATTATGTTTTATTTATTATTCTATGTTATTTAAATCTAAAAGCGGACTTATATCACCTGACGTAACCTTTGGTAATACACCATCCCACTTTTCAATATACAATTTACTTAAAATTTCATCATTAAGATCTTGTGTTAAAATCTTATTTGCCTCAGCTTCACCTTGTGCTTTGATAATTTTTGCATCTGCTTCACCTTGTGCTTCAACTTTTTTTCTTTCAGCTTCTATTTCTGCTTTTTGTGCCTCTATTTTAGCAGTTTCTAACTCCTGTTGCTTATTTATTCTTTCTTGAATAGCTTTAGCTGTTTCATCATCTAATTCAATTCTAGAAAAATTTACTGAATCAATTATAATTCCATACTCATAAAACTTCTCTTTTACATGAGCTAATACATTTGAATTTAACTCTGATCTTTTTTCACCATATATATCAATTACTGAAAAAGTAGAAGATACTTCTGAAGTCCATGCTTTCATCTTACCTCTTATAAAATTATCCTCTATCTCTTTACCTGTTTGTCCCTTAAATCTAGTGAATGTTTCTGGAAGTCTATCTGAATCAAAATGATAGCTAAACTCTAAATCGACATTAACGGTCTTCCCATCTGATGTTGGTATCATAAATGAATCATCATCTAAAGAACCTTCCTTTTTATCTCTTGAAAGATACGCCTGCTCAGTTGCTACTGAATATTGTGATACCTTTTGAAATGGTGAAACAATTCTTAAACCTTGAGTTAAAATGTTATCTTGAATACCACCTCTTAAATTATATACAACTCCAACATATCCTGGTTTTATTTTATGTGTTGACAGTGTTATTAATACTCCTCCCACTACCATTACTCCAGCAACTACTATTCCACCAACTATTTTATTACCTTTTTTCATTTTTTTCGTCCCCCTGCTCATTAAATATTTTTTCATAATATCTCCTAATAAATTCTCCTATTTTTTCAAAACAGGGTGAAATTATTACCCAAAGTAAAACTAATCCTATTATAATAATTAAAGCTAATACCATTTCCTCCCCCTAAAAATTTAAATATGTATTTTTTATCTTTTTATACATTTCTAAAAATTATTTAAAACATTTTCTATAATTGTATTATATAGTATTAATTAACTTATATCAAATTGTTATTTTTTTATTTTGAGCTCTTATAGACCATATAGTAGCATATTTGATCTTTAAATTAAATTAACACATATTTATACTATATTTACGTTCTATTTCATTTTCTAAGGTTATTTAATAAATATTATACAAAAAAGGTATGAGGATTTTCCTCATACCTTTACTTATTATTTTAATATTAGTCTTTTTATATTCTTTTATAAATTAAACTTTCACTTAACTCTCTAAGAATTCACTTTTTCTGCATACTACTGGTAAATTAATAGTCTTATAATAACTTACCATTCTTATAATTACTATTGCTATTAACGCAATAAATTGTGCTACATCTACTCCAATTAGTGGATAAATAAACCAAAGCAAAGTTACTCCTATAACTCCTGCAACACAATAAATATCATGTTTGAATATTTGTGGTTTTCTATTTGTTATAATATCTCTTAAAACACCACCACCAACTCCAGTTATACTAGCTGCAAATATGAATAACATATAATTATAATTACTACCAATAGCTTTAACTGCTGCAGATACGAAAAATGCTGCTAGTCCAATAGCATCTATAAAAACAAATAAATTCTTGTGCTTTAGCCTTCCTTTTAAAAGTATGGCAAATAAAGTTCCAGCAATAATAAAAGGAATTGTCATATAACTTGTAAAAAATACTGGTATTCCAACATTTGTAACAATATCTCTAAGTACGCCTCCACCCATTGCTGTAATTATTGCAATTATATATATTCCAAAAACGTCAAATTCCTCTTCAATTGCTACTATTGCTCCTGATACGGCAAAAGCAAAAACTCCTATATACTCTAAAATTGTTATGTAGTCCAAAAAAAATCCCCCTCATTTATTTTTACAATAGACTAATTATTAAAATAATTGCGCCTCTGTCTTTTTACCTGAAAGATTCTCCTACTACATTTAAGATTGCTTCGTCGGTGTCTTTTATACATTAGACTTTCCAGAGTTTTCTCAAAATTTGGTCCTTTTGCCTGAGAGTTTGCCGCACTTTCCCCTTCGGCTCTGTAACTGTACAGTATCTCCCAAATTTCTCAACGAAATACCTGTAAATTATAATATATCTATTATCACAGTTCAATATCTAAAATACTTTTAACTCTATTTTCACCTAAAATGTAATTAGCTATATTAAATAATTCCTTATCTTCTGTGATTAAAGTTAAACTTTCATCAGTATAACAAGCACATATTTGTAATAAATCATTTTTTGATAAATTATTATTTTCAAATCTTCCTTTTATTTCGTAATCATATATCATAAAGAACCCACTCAGATAACTATTTTTAACTTCAATACTACAGGGTAAAAGCTTACAAAACCTTTCACTTAAAATTTCTTGCCTTCTATATATCTTTTTCTCTTTAATTGAAAGTTCTTCTAATACTTCTTTTAATATAACAACTTTATTTTTCTCTATCAATTTTCCTAAAAGCATTGAATTATCATTCCAAAGCTTAATAACAATATTAGTATCTAATAAATATTTTCCCATTTTCAATTCTCCTCTTTATTATCTCAATTATTATATAAATTCTTTTTCATTGATTAAAGTTCTATACATTAAAACTAAAAGGTCCTTATCTAATACTATTCTTAATATAACATATAATAAAATATTTTACTTTAATTTATAAATTTACTTTTATTTCACAATATTTATCCTAATAAAATAAGTTGTTAATGTAATTTTTTAAATCCATAAGGAGGATATTATTTTGCCTGAACTATTTACACAACCAATTTTTATAGATAATGAAGGTTTTAAACTTGATGAAGCTGGTTCATTAATTGCTGGGGTTCATATAGATGCAGATAAAGCTTATTCAGAACTTCCTGATTTACTACAAAAATTTATCAATACTCAAAATGAAGAAGTTTGGTCAGAAATCGAAAAGAAAATTGATTATATATATAGTGGTATCTTTATTATGCTAAATTATTTAGATGAAGAAACAAATTTTATGTGTAAACTGCAAGAGGAAGTTAAAAAAAATAAAATTTTACTATTTAAACCCAATATAATGTCTCCTGATTGTATATCTGGTTATAATCACGGTGCAGGTTCAGCCTATTCACTTGCAACAAAATGGCCTATGGTTGCTGCAATTATGCGTTGGTTTCATGATAATGGTAATATAAATTATTCTCAAATGGGATTAATTGAAGGTTGTAATGATTTAATTGCTTCAATATGCAACAAAACCTTTAGTTCACAAATTAATAAGATAATTACTAACGAAGGAATATTAGAAGGCAGAGTTGAAGGTTTAGTTGATGGTGAAATTAAAACTTTTGATGGTGGTTGGGGATTTTATTATGTACGTAAATATTTATCATCACATTGTTCACAAGATGAATCTGATAATCCAATGAATGGATACGAAGAAAGCTGCAACGGCATACTCCTTGCCCCTGGTGAAGCCAAGAATAAACTAATGATTTATGATATTAATACGCTTCAGGAAGTTCCTTCTAGAAAAAGTATTTTTCTTGAAAAATTCTCACTTGCTTTCAAGCTAAGTCAACAAGAAAATCAAGAAAAAGATTTATTTTATAATAAAATGATATATGGCAAAGGCTATTGGCCAAGCTTTAAAACGGCTGAATATATTTATAATATGTCAACTATATATGGAGGCACAACAACTGAAACAATTTCTGAATACTCAGCATATGGTTCAATATTTAAATATTGTGATATTGTATTAAATAATAGCCATTACACCAGTTCTACAAATGCTTTATTAAATTATTTTAATGACTTAAAATCTGGAATAAAACCTCTACCTTTTACTTTCTATATACCTATTGGATTTGGGAAAATGAATAGAAAACCTATACCAAATACAGTAGAAACAAACGATCCAAAATTAATTTTTACAACTGAATTTAATGAAATTTGGTAATATCTTTTATATAAAATACTTTTTTTAAATGCTATTTTAAAGCTAAAGAAGGTTTATACTTTTTTAATTGAGATAAACCTCCTTCTCCATTTTCATATTTGAAATAAAAATACCTTTTGCTATTACATCAGTAAAAACAAAAGGTATTTAATATCGAAAGTACTATGGTTTTCATTATGTATTCCATAGTCAATTCAGTTTTCACCCATTTCTAGAACTACTAAATTTACTTAAAAGTCCTATTCATCCCATCCTTCTGGGAATTCAGCATTGTGGTAAACTTCTTGAACGTCATCATCATTTTTGCTCAACTGCCCATACAATGCGACTTGTAGCTCTTCCATACCATTTAATTATTACTAATGTATATCACTATGAATTTTATCATTAATTCCATACTCAAGCAATAGTAAATCATCATCTTTTTACTCTTGCTATCCATCCATACAAATCATAAATCTCCCCCTCTTCTTTAATTCCCCCTTTTACAGTAACTATTGCATAATATCCAATGCTGAAACTGTTCTCTATTTGAATAAACTGAATTAATAAATCAAAACTATTTAACTTCTGTTACAAAAACATAATTTTAAAATCGTTGATAATGAACAAGTTAGAATAGGTTTATGATGCTAAAATTTCATTTTTCAACAGAATCGATGTAAAACTGTACTGTTACTACAATAAGTATGGCTTTTGGCTTTTGGATTTTAATTCTCTTGGCTGATGCTGTTACTAAATAATCTCACGTACTTCTGTTAATTATATCCAGCTAGTAACCATTGCTTATGCTGTTGTAATATTCTCTTTTATATCTCAGTATAGAATAGTAAATTGACTTTTCTGACTTCTGAGATAAATTTTAAAGACAAAAATAGGATAAAGTGACTATTCAAATCACTTTACCCTATAATATTTCTTTATTATAATCCCGTCTCTATTGTCATTTCTCCAATCGGACTTCCAAACATATTATCATAGAAAAGAACTTTTAATGTTTTACTACTTGTTGGCATTGCATATGTAGCAGAAGCACTACATTTAGCTCCTATAGGAAGACTTTTACTTCCTCTTGCATCATCAGATACTGGGTAAGTATCTAGAACATTTCCTTGTTCATCAATTACTTTGAAATGAGAATCAAATAAATAAACTTCATCTGTACTACTAACATTTTCATAATTAAAATCTAAGAAAATTACATACTCTGCTGGTTTCTCTGAAAATTGATTTCTTTCATCTGTAAATCTAATTCCTTCAATAGCAACATTATAATCCCCATCTGAAGTTGTTATAGTGTATGATTCTCCTAATTGCATCTGTGTTAAACCACTACTGCTACTACTTTGTGATTTATCATCTGACTCGGTATTATTATTTGAATTATCTCCTGTTGAGTTCTGCTCTTGAGATTGTTGACTATTATTCACTTGTTGCATAGGTTGCTCTGATTGACCACCTAGTACAATTCCTCCTAATAAAAAGCATACTATTCCCACAGTTATTCTACTAGTTAATATTTTTTTTAATTTACCACTTTTCATATATTTCTTTCCCCCGCTAAAACTTTTTTCTACTTATTGTACCATAAAACATTTGCGAAGATTGTCTTTTTTTGTCTCAGTCTGTATTTTTGTTTCGACATTTAATAATACAGTTATTTAAAAATGAAATTTAAGTTTTATTTAATATACCATCGAATTTGGGTAACTTTCTCAATCTTCTGCTCAAACTTGAGCACATCTTTTAGATATAACAAAAGGATGTCCATCTCTAGACATCCCTGTAAATACATTGCAATATATTTAGCTAACTTTCAACAACTCCACTTCTCTTGTACCTATTTCCCCTTTTGTTTCTAATACCTTCTGTAGCCTATCATAGAGCTTTGTTTTCCAATACAAAGGTGCAACTATGATATTATTTCTTTTGACTTCTCTTCCATTTTCTCTCTGAATTTTTACATACTTCTCAATCAATCCTAACTCCTCAAGAATGATGTTGATATATGTTAACTTTTCACAATTATCACCACTCTTGGATAATCCTATTCTTTCAAGTATCCGCTCTTGAGTTAGGAAGCATTGACCCTCAACTTCATCTCTATTGAATGAATAGTAAACCATGTACACTTTTATTGCATCCTGTGTCAAGCTTCTGCTCAACATCTTTATGAAATCAACATTCATTTTTATGTAGTATTCAAAAGTATCCCTATTTTTCATTTTGTAATATTCTCCTTTATAGCCTTCTATCACTTCATTTCCATCTACTACACCAACTATGAAATTCATATCTTTCAAATACTTCATCCCTTTAGCTACTGTTCTTCTGTCTATTGGTTTCTCATAATACTCTTTACTTCCTTTAGGTCTTGTCATAGCTGTTATTCTATTTGCTAAAGCTGAATTATTAACCTCATCAACCTTTACATATCTGAAATTATCCGTACAAATTCCTTTCGACATCTCTTGAAGACATAGCCACAACCCATACAAGAACTTTTTTTCTCCTAAAGTTTCTTTTGTTGTTGGTAATAATCTTTCATTGTTAGGCTTCTCATACTCCCTAACCTCTTCTTTTAAAGTTTCATCATATCCGATATGCTCAATTTCTGGCATATTGAATTGATTAAATCCTGTTGATTCAAACATAATATTACGTCCTCTCTTTCTTTGTTTATTCTGTGTTACATTTTACTTTTATTTCATTTTATTATTGCCAACAGATTTTTAATTTGTAAAAGCTCTATATAATTTTTTCACAAATTCAAAAGATTTCTTTGAAGAGCCTTTAGGCTCTCTCAATCTATTACTTTTCTCTTTCTTTTTTCTATTAATTGTTCTATTAGTAAAATCTATTACTACATATCCTGTATTTGTACATCAAAAGTGATATATTTGCACAATGCAAGTGATATATTTGTACATATTTTTGATTTTTAGTGATATATTTGTACACTAATAGTGATATATTTGCACAGCCTAATATTTTACAATTAACTTTTTAACTCTTGAAGAGGTGTTCAAAACTTTCCAAAAGGGAAAATTGTGTATATTAATATCATCTTGTACTCTAGTTACACTTTGAATCACAATCAACAAATAACTCGGGGGATAGCAAGAAGAGTTGAGATTACCTATCCCAACTCTCTTGATTTCATCATGAAGCTACATTTGTCCATATTTCCTGTCTTTTTCTTTCTTCATATTCTCTTCTAACTCTTTCACACTCTTGTTGCCATAGCTCTTCTCCCTTTTGCAACTCAAGTTCTTTCAATCGTATTCTTTCTTTTATCTCTTCTTCTGTTATTACTCCAATAGCAATTTTAACTTCATCTATTAACTCCTCAGTTGTAGCTACAGATGGCTTTATAATATTTAATCCATAATCCACATATGCAACTTTACGTCCCCAAAATGCATTATCAATCGGAATTAAACTTTTCTCCAAGTTACTGTATTTTACAATCTCTCTGTTCTCTTCATGACTAAATACAAAAGCACTGATTGTATCATAATCACAAGCTACATCAGATTCCTTCAGTATCCTTTCATACCTTCTCAGCTTCTCAACCATTTTTGTATGATTCTTTCCATTTAGTCCACTCAACCATGTTGAGATTTTAACTTGTATATTCAATATTTTCTTTGTGTTATGGTTAATAACTTGAATATCTACTTTGTGGTTGTAATCTAGCCAATCATTACTAACTATTTCAATTCCATCTACACTCTTCAATGCATATTGCAATGAAATCAACAGCCTATACTCAGATACAAACCCTATGTAACTATTCCACAATGAATAAAGATTGAATATTCCATAAATATCAGCATCAGATATATTCACCTGTTGCTTTTTTATCTCCATATAAAAAGCATTCAATAGATTATTATTTGAATATCTAAACGTCGTATAAAATATATCTATATAAAAATCAAATGAAATCATATTCATCTTTACAATGTAATTAAATACCTCTTTATGAAATACCTTCATGCCCTCCTTCATAGCCTTTCTATTTACAGAATAGAATGCTTTCTTTGCTTTCTTTAGTTCTTCATCTTTCTCAATTCTTTGGCTATATTCTGTAGCCGAATCCAACCACTTCTTTTGGTCTTCCATTAATTTTATCAATCGTAAATTCTCCTTCTTTCTTTAACCTCTCAAAGGTCTCAATTAAACTTTGTGCCATTGTTTCAACTGTTCTTTCTACTATTTTCATCTTTACTTTCTCCTTCTTCTTTCTTTTCATTTTCTTTTCATTGATTTAATTGTTATTTAGGTACTCTATTAGCACTGTTGTAATTGGCGTTGACAGGCTCTCTCCTCGTGCTAATGCAATAAGCTCTCAACTTTGATTTGACTCTTGTATTTAATACATCATCCTTTCTCATTACTATTCCTTTCTTTGTGTTACATTTTCTTTATTCGCACTATTATTGCCAATGAAATTTCTAAATGTAAAACTCTCATAAACTTTCTCAACTTTTGAACGTTAACTTTCAACAGTACCATTTTGATTCAACGTAAATTGTAAAGAGAAATTCGCCCATTATTAAAAAATATTTCTCAACTTTCTAGGCTGATACTCTAGAATAGTTCAAAATAAAAAAACGCCTATATCCCACCATATACACGCTTTCTTTTAATTCTACCTCTTCACCTAGGGTATTACTCGCCATCCATTTACAAGCTTTCAATTTATGAGATTCCCCCCTATGTCCTATTTTATGATTCCCCCCTTACCTAGTTTTCGTAATTTTTTATACACAACTCTCCTCTCCCATCCTCTTTGTTCTCTCCTGTACGATGAAACAACGTATAGGAGGTAGCATTATTAATTAACTACCCCAAACATCAGATACAACAAAAGCATCTAGATTATTCATCTCTAGATGCTTCTTCGTATTTTTTAACTAATCTATAGAATGTATTTCTTTTTAATCCTAATTGCTTCATCATTGATGTTGCTGTTATTTCTCCACCCTTCCAAGTCTTGTATATTTCTTCCCATCCTGTAGGATATTCTGTTTTAGGTCTCCCTAGATGCTTTCCTTCTGATTTAGCTATTTCTATACCTTCTCTTTGTCTTTCTCTAATCTTGTTTCTTTCTTCTTCTGCTATTGTTCCTAATACCTCTATTAGCACATTATTAACCATTTCCATCATAGCTTTTGCCATAGAGCTATCATAGGCACTGAAGTCCATTAATGTAGTAGGTATATCTAATATCCTCAACATTATTTCGTTCTCTTTGTACCACTCGATTTCTTTTTTTATCTCGGCTTTATTTCTTCCCAGTCTGTCCATTTCCTTGATTACAACTATATCACCATTTCTCACGGTTCTTTTTAATAGCTGATATTCTTCTCTATTGAAATCTTTACCACTTTGTTTATCAAGATATATGTCTCTTTCATCTATTACAATGTTATTGTTTTTACAATATTCTTTGATTGCTTTTACCTGTCTTCCCTCATTTTGTTCTTTGCTACTAACTCTTACATATCCAAATACTTTATTTTTCACTCCCATTCCCTCCGTTTGTTTTATCTGATGTAATTATATTATTAAATATGTTTCAAAATATCAATTACATTTTTGAAACATTTCTTAATCACTTTTCATACCTTTTGAAATACAGTTTAATAGTATTTTAGGTCTTGTTTATACTGTTTCAAATGGTGTACCTTTTAAAACATGTAAAATAGTAGGACTAATTATTCCTACTATTTTATTCATTTGACTCTTTATTTTCAATAAAAAATCCATTATATCCCTTCCTAAAACGGCTACTATTTACATTACATCTAGCTGATATTTCAGATAGATGCATTTTAAAGCCAACTAATTCTATGCTTTTATTTGATAACTCAGTCATTGACGAAAATTTACCTATTACACCACCATTTTCGTCATACAATATTACGCCTTTTTTTATTCTATTTCTAGATGCACTCCTTCGCATTTCTTCCTTGCAATCATATGAACACCACCCTAATTTTGCTCCAACTTTTAGATAATCAACAATACTACTTCTATCAATATTTAATAATGTAGCTATATCTTGCGTAGTGCAACTATCATTATTTTTTTTATACTCACAAGCTATTTTAACAAAGCTTTTGTTAGCACACTCTTCACACAAATTCCAATCTATATTTTCAAATTCAATTATTTTTTTGAGGTTAGATTCTTCTATATGTTCTTTAATCCATTGTCTCTCTGACTTTCTTGCATCAATTTCAATATAATTTTCTTTACAAATCCCATTATTTAATGCCAACTCCTTTTTTCTTTTATCGATTACCACTTGTTCTTCATATGAAATAGAAAATCCGCACTCTTGATAATGTTGAAGTCTGAACTGCTCCCTGTCAAGTAGACAGGGTAAATAATAAAAAATTATGATGCTAAGGTATGACTCCTATATTCAAGC